>CAZRFB010000239.1:0-8420 GCA_964599185.1 uncultured Rhodobacterales bacterium
GGTCACGCCGCCAGACGTAAACTCCGGTATAACGCAAGCAGCGACGTCGCGGTCGCCCGAACGTCGTAGGTCCTGGCGACGGTCTCGCGGGCCGCGGCGCCCAGCCGGACGCGCAGATCGCGGTCGCGGCACAGCGCCGTCAACGCGTCGCACAGCCCCGCGCGGTCGTCCACATCGACCAGCATGCCGTTGCGCCCAGTCTCGATGAAATCGGTGGCGCCGCCGACCCGGCTCGCCACGACCGCGAGACCGCAGGCGCAGGCCTCGAGCAGCGCGTTCGACAGCCCCTCGCTCGCCGACGGCAGCGCGAAGACGTCCGCAGCGCGCAGCAGCGCCGGCATGTCCTCGACATGGCCCAGCGCGCGCACGCCCGGCGCCGACAGCCGCGCCGGATCGATCCGGCCGGGGTCGTCGGCGCCGGCGCTGCGATCGGCCCCGGCCACCAGCAGCAGCGCATCGGGCGCCGCGGCGCGCACGTCAGCCCAGGCGTCGAGCAGCAGCGGCAGGCGCTTTTGCGCGGTCAGCCGGCCGGCGAACACCACCACCGGCGCGTCGGCCGGCAGGTCGAGCCGGGCGCGCAGCCGCGCCTTCTCGGCCGGGTCGGCCGGCTCGAACCGCGACAGATCAACGCCATTGGGGATGAAGACGCGCCTGGCCTCAGGCGCGCCGAAGCCGGCCAGTTCGTCGTCGATCTCGCGGCTGATCACGACGAAGCGATCGACGGCGCGCGTCAGCCATGCCAGCCGGGTTCGTCCGAACGGCGTGCCGGCGATCTTGGTCGCCTCGCCGCCGCGCATCGGCTTGGCGACCAGCGGCGCCCCGGTCAGCCGCCGGGCGAGCGCCCCGGCGACGGCGGGCGACCACAGCGAGTGGCAGTGCAGCACGTCGGGCTTCAGCGCCACGGCGCGGCGCACGGCGCCGGCCAGAAACGCCGCCGCCGCCAGCGGCTTGGGCAGGCCCGCCGCGCCGACGCGGTGGACCGGCGCGCCGCCGACATCCTCGCGCGCCGCCAGCCCGCGGTGGATGCGGGTGACGATATGCACCTCCACCCCTTCCGCCCGCATCAGCGCGGCGACCTGAGCGAGCTGCTTCTCCGCCCCGCCGACGATGGGGTGATACGAGGTGATCAGCATCACGACGCGCATCAGCTGACCCCGGCGACATGCGCGGCGACATGCGCGGCGGCGCGCCTGGCCGTGCGCGCGTCCACGCCTTCGACAGCCGCGCCTCCGGCGGCCGCGTCTTCAACCGGCGCGCGCCAGCCGCGGCGCGGGACGTCCTGCGCATAGAGGCCGAGCAGGCGGTCCACCCAGGGGCCGACGCCAAACTGCGCCGCGACCCGCGCGCGCGCCGCGTCCCCCCAGGCGGCGCGCGCGGCGGGGTCGCGCAGCGCGGTCTCCAGCGCCGCCGCATAGCCCGCCACATCCTGCGCGGCGGGCACGGGGCAGCCCACGCCCTCGAGCGCGAGACGGTTGTCGCCGACGTCGGTCATCAGGCAGGGCAGCCCGTTGATCATCGCCTCGAGCAGCGAGACCGGCGCCCCCTCCCAGTGCGAGGCGCTGACGAACAGGTCTGCGCCGTGCAGCAGGCGGGGCACGTCGCGGCGCAGGCCGAGAAAGCGCACCCGATCGCTCAGGCCCAGCGCAGCCGCGCGATCGGCCAGCATCCGGCCATGCTCGCTGTCGCGCCCGTCGCCGACGATGGCCAGCCGCGCCTGCGGCGCGCGCGGCGCGGCCGTCGCGAAGGCGTCGAGCAGATCGCGGTAGCCTTTTTGCGGGATCAGCAGGCCGACCGCCAGCAGCAGCGTCTCGTCCGGCCCGGCGCCCATCTCGGCGCGCGCCGCCGCGCGCGCGCCGCCGCGCCAGATCGCGCTGGCGGAGACGGCGTTGGGGATAACGGCGAACGGCCGGTCGCCCGCGTCTTGCGCATTGGCCTCCGCCACGGCGCGGCCGACCGCCACCAGCCGCGCGCGGCGGCGGCGCAGCGCGGTCAGATAAAGCGCGCGCCGCACGGCGGAGGCGCGCCGCGTGCTGGGCTTGACGTTGTGCACGGTGACGGCGAAGCCCGCGCCCAGCGTCGCCGCCGCCGCCGCGCCCAGCACGGTGGCCGATTGCAGATGCGCGTGGATCATTTCGATGCGCCGCGCGCGCAGCAGCCTGAGCAGGCGCAAGAAACGCACCGGCGACAGCAGCGAGCCGCCGGGCGCCACCACCAGATCGACGCCGAGCGCCTCCAGTTCGGCGCGGAACGGCCCCGGCTTGTCGGACAGCGCGACCACGGTCAGCCGCACGTCGGGCCGACGCATCGCCTCCTCGGCGAAGGTGACGACAAGCTTCTCCGCCCCGCCGGTCACAAGGCTGTCGATCAGCCAGGCGAGGCGCAGCGGTCCGGCGTCAGGGGAGGGGGATGGGGCAAGCGCCTTGGTCACCGCTCAGGCCTCCGCCGCAAGCAGGTCGCCGACCGGCGCGCGCGCGGCCAGCCGCTCCAGCAGCAGCCGCCATTGCGCCAGCCAGCGCCGCTTTTCAAAATGCGCCTCGACGCGCGCGCGCGCGCCGACCGACAGGCGCGCGCGCAGCGCCGGGTCGTCCAGCAACCGGCCGATCGCGGCGGCCATCGCCTGCGGATCCCCCGGCGGAACCAGCAGGCCGCTCTCGCCGTCCACGATCGCCTCGGCGCTGCCGTCCACGGCGGTGGCCACCGGCGCCGCGCCGCAGGCCATCGCCTCGAGCAGGGTGATCGGCAGCCCCTCCCACAGCGAGCTCAGCGCGAAGACGTCGAGCGCCTCGAGCAACCGCGGCGTGTCGCTCTGCCAGGGCAGGATGGTCACGCGGTCTCCAAGGCCCGCGGCGGCGATGCGGGCGGCGAAGTCGTCGCGCAGCGCGCCCTCGCCCGCGACCAGCGCCTGCATCGCCGGATGGGCGCGCGCGACGATCGCCAGCGCCGCGGCGAAATCGCCAGGCGCCTTCTGCGGCTCGAAGCGGCCAAGCCACCCCACCACCGGGCGCGCGGGGTCAAGCCCGAACCCGGCCAGCGTCGCGTCGCGGCGGCCTTGGTCGCGGAACCGCGCGACGTCCACCCCGGTGTGGATCACGCTGATGCGCGCGGGCGCCGCCACCCGCCACTTCAGCGCCGTCTCGCGCGCGCCTTCGGTCAGCGCCACGACATGGCCGCCGAACGCCCGCGCGCCAACTTCCAGCGCCCAGTAGAGCGGCGCCTTGCCGCCCTGCACGCGGCGGATGAACGGCAACGAGGCCATGCGGTAGACCGCCGGCGCGCCGGCCATGCGGCCTGCCGCGCGGGCGAGAAAGCCCGGCTTGGCGCCGTGGCTGAGGATCACGTCCGGACGGCGTTCGCGCACGATGGCGAGCACGCGGCGAAACAGGCGCAGGTCGCCTGCGGGGTCGATGGCGTAGCGGTTCATCGACAGCGCTTCGGCGCCCAGGCCGCGCGCGCGCAGCGTCGCGGCGTAGTCCTCGCCGTTCTCCGACAGACACAGCGTCCAGCTCTCCACGCCCTCGTGCGCCAACTCGCTGAGCAGCGCGCGGTTGAACTGCGCCAGCCCGCCGGTGGACTTGGTCAGCGACAGCACGCGCAGCGGAAGCGTGCGCAGCGGCGGGGCGGGCGACGGATCGGTCTGGTCGCGCATCTGCGTCCTCCTCAGCCGACTGCGTCATACAGGGCGAACAGACGGTTCTGCATCGCCGCGCCGCTGAAGCGCGCCTCGACCGCGGCGCGGCCGGCCGCGCCCATCCGCGCCCGCAGCGCGGGGTCGGCGACCACCCGGCCAAGCGCCGCAGACAGCGCCGCCGCGTCGCCGGCGGGAACCAGCAAGCCCTCGACGCCGTCGCGCAGCACGCCCGGCACGCCGCCGACGGCCGTCGAGACCACCGCCCGGCGCATCGCCATCGCCTCAAGCAGCGCCATCGGCAGACCCTCCCAGGCCGAGGAGAACGCGATTACGTCCACCGCCGCCAGCAGCGCGGGCATGTCGCGCAGCGCGCCGGTGAAGCGCAGCCGGTCCGGCCCCAGCCCCAGCGCCGCAGCCTGCGCCTCGAGCGCGCCGCGCAACTCGCCCTCGCCCACGATCAGAAACTTCGCGCGCGGCGCGGTCGGCGCCAGCCGGGCGGCGGCCGCCAGAAAATTGGCGTGGTCCTTCTGCGCCGTCAGCCGCCCGACGATGGCGACCGCCACGTCGTCCGGCCCAACGCCGAAGGCGCCCAGGTCCATCGGCTGCGCGACGTCGGGATCGAAGCGGCGCAGATCGACGCCGTTGTCGATCACCGTGAGCCGGTCGCGCCGCGCGCCGCCGCAGTCCGCGACATGATCGGCGACGCGCTCGGAGACGGCGATGCGCCCATGCGCGCCGGCCGTCGCGGCCCGCCACAGCCAGCTCATCGGCCGCCGCCGCCGCCACGGATCGACGTTGTGCAGGCTCAGCAGGCGGCGCGGCGCGCCCGCCAGCCAGGCGGCCGACTGGCCGACGAGGTCGCTCTTGACCAGATGGGTATGCACCACGTCGGGCCGCCAGCGCCGGATCAGCGCCACGGCGCGCGTCAGCGCCCGGGGATCCTTCAGCCCGGCGCGGCTGAGCCGGGTCGCCGTCACGCCGCGCGCCGCGACCTCGGCCTCCAGCGGCCCGGAGGTGAAATAGGCGACCTGCGCGCTCCAGCCCCGCGCCGCCGCGCCGTCGAGAAGATCGAGCAGCAGCGTCTCGGCGCCGCCGATGCGCAGGCTGTCGATCACATAGAGCACCCGGCCCGCCATCGCCGCGCCCTCTCAAGCCGCCGCGGCGGCGGGAAGCGGCGCCCTGGCCAGAATCGCCCGGGCCACCGCGTCCCAGGTGAACTCATGGGCCAGCGCCGCGCCGGCGGCGCCCATGCGCTGCGCGACCGCGGGATCGGCGAGCGCGGCGAACAGCGCATCCGCCAGAACCTCGGGCGCGCCTGGCGCCACGCGAAAGCCGTTCTCGCCGTCGTGCACCACATCGCCCACGTCGCCGACCGTGGTCGCCACCACCGGCAGGGCGAAGTGCGCGGCTTCGCAGAACACCACGCCGAACGGCTCCAGCCGCGTCGGCATGCAGAACAGCGAAGCGGCCTGGAAATGGCGCTCGACCTCGACCGGGGGCAGCCGACCCAACGCGACGCAGCCCTCGAGGCCTTCCGCTTCGGGCGGCTTGCAGCCCACGATGGTCAGCGTTGCGTCCGGCAGCCGCGCGCGCAGCAGTCGGAACGCCGCAAGCAGGTCGGGGCCGCCCTTGCGCGCCCAGTCCACGCCGACGAACAGCACGTTGCGCCGGGCGTAGCGCGACAGATCGCGCGACGGCGGCGCGGATGGCGTCACCGAGGCGCCGGCGCCGGCGCGGGAGACGCGCGCCGGCGACACGCCGTAGGTGTCGATCAGCAATTGGCGGATGCAGGAGCCAAAGGTGAAAACATGGTCCGCATGGGCGTAAATCCGCCGCTCGCGCGCAAGCCAGGCCGCCGAGGGCGCGCCGCGGCCATCGTCCCAGACTTCGCCGACGCGCGCCAGCGCCGCATAGTCGGTGTAGACGAAATGCGGAAACCGGTCGGTCGCCGCGTCAAACAACGATTGCGTCTGCAACGAGAACGCATAGTCGCGTGCGCCGATCCAGTTCAGCGCCGCCCTTCGCGCAAGGTTGTCATAGACCACGTTGCGCGTGGCGCGGTAGCGCAGCAGCGCCCGCGTGCGCAGCGCGCCGGGCCCGTATTCGCGCACGGCCCCCAGCACACAGCGCGCCGCAGTGATGCGGTCGCGCCGCATCAGGGGGTCTAGATCGAGCACGTCGAAGGCGAGATCGGGCCGGACGCGCCGCAGGCCGCCCAGCAACCTCTCGTTCGAGCCGGAGAAGCCGCCGCGCCCGACAAGCAGCGCCCTTGGTCCCGGCGCAACTGGCGTCATCGCGGATTGTCTTGCAGCGGCGCTGCGATCGTCGCGCCGATGCGGGGCCGGAACGTCCCTCCAAGCGCCGCCGCGAGCCACGTCGGCAGCCGTCGACGACGCTTGTTGAGCACGCCGCCGACGATGCGCCCGCCGTATCCCTCGATGGCGGCGCGGGCTGCATCCACCGAGTCGGGCGTCGTGCGGTCGGCCTCGGCCACCAGGATCATGCCGTCGACCTCGCGGCACAGGCGCCCGGCGTCCAGCGACTCGAGGATGGGCGGTCCGTCGACCAGGAAAACCCCTGCGTATTGCGAGATGCGGCCGAGGCTGTCGCGGAAGCCCGCCTCGAGCGCCGCGTTCAGCCCGCGCCGCGACAGTTCGACGAGCAGGACTTCGCCCGGCTCCGCGTCGCCCTCGGCGGCGCGCCGGACCGGGGCCAGAGAGCTTGCAGCGCCCTTTGGCGGCGTCGCGCCGGAAGCGCCGACCGCCTCCTCGCCCGCGTCGTCCGCCACCCGCACGAGGCAGACCGGCGTCGAGAACTCCCGCGCGACGAGATCGGCCAGGTTGCGGGCGACGGTCGTTGCGCCCTCGCCGCCCTCGACGCCGCTGACCATGATGATCCACGGACCCTTGAAATCGCGCATCAGCGGCAACAGCGCCTGCGCGACGCCGAACAGTTCGCGACGCGAAGCGCCCAGCTTGATGATCTTGCCAAGCATGCCTTTTGCGCCTCTCATCGGTCCAGCCCCTGCGGGGAGGCGCCCGCAGCCGCCGCGCGCCGGGTCACAATCATCGCATCAGTTCGCATATCGGGGCGCCCTCGCTCTCGTCGACCGCCGAGTGATTTCGGCCAGGACGGGCGCGCCGAGCCGCCGCTCAAACATGCCTGCGGTCAGGATCGTCGGCCGGGAGAAATGCGCCGCCATGCCTGCGGCGAAGCCCAGAGCGCCGCCAAGGATCAGCGACACCAGCAGCCGCACCGATTTCGGCGCGCCGACCGGGTCGATCGGCGGGGTGGCCCGCTCAAGCACCCGGACGCTCCCGAGCGGCGTGCCGCCCTGCGCCGCCTCCGCCGTCACGTCGCGCAGCCGCGCGTCGAATTCGGCGAGCTGCCCCGCCTGCAGATCCGCCGCGCGCTGCAGCGCCGTCAAGTCGGGCAGCACCGCCGCAGCCTCCGACAGCGCCGCAGCGTTGCGCGCAAGCTCGGCGCCGAGATGGGCCAGCCGCGCCTCGACCTCGCCGAACTGCGCGCGCAGCGCGAACACCTCGCCCTCGGCGCGGGCGCGGATCGGATTTGTGGCGATGCGGCCTCCGACTTCGATCTCGGCGGGTTCGTCGGCGACGCTGCGCTGCAGCGCGTCGATCTCGCGTGTCAGCGCCTGCACCGTCGGGTGGCCGCCGCCAAGCGTCGCCGTGGTCGCCTCGCGCTGGGCCGCGAGGGTCACGATCCGGCTCTGCGCCGCCGAGACGACCGGATTACGGTCGAGCGTGCGATATTCGACCACGGTGTCGGGAAGTGTCGCCAGTTCGCTTTCAAGCGACGCGAGGCGCACCGCAAGGCCGGTCTTCAGCGCCTCGTCCTCGGCGATCTGCGACTGCAGGGTCGCCTGCCGCGCGACCAGGATGCCCCGTTCTGTCTCGAAGCTGAGCGGATCGCCGCCGTCGAGCAGGCGGCGCGTCTCGTCGGCGAGACGATCGACGGCCGCCTGCGCCGAGACCAGCCGGCTGCGGTAATAGTCGGCGTCGCGACCGGCGAAGACCGCGTTGCGGCGCTCGAAATACAGGCTTACCAGCGTGTTGGCCATGTCGGCCGCCACCGCCGGGTCGGGATGGCGCACGCGCACGTCCACCATAAGCGTATTGGGGATCAGCCCGACCGAGACCATGCCGCCAAGCGCATCCGCCGCCATAGCCTCAGCTTCCGGCCCAGGGATCATCCCGGGGAAGATGCGCTCGACGCCGAACTCGGCCACAAAGCGCCGACGCAGGTCGCGGTTGGCGATGATCTGCATCTCGGCCCCGACGATCTGCTGCAAGTCGCCTGGATCGGGCGCCCGCACGCCGGGTCCCACCTCGCCGACATCCGGCACGAAAAGATACTCCCGCCCGAGCTTGTAGAGCAGCAGCGTGCGCGCCTCGAACACCGGCGTCATCGTCAGCAGCGCCCAGGCGGCGGCGCCCGCGCAGAGCGCGCCGACCAGCGCCATGCGCCAGAATTGTCTGGCGATGATCTCTGCAAAATCCGATAAGGACGTCATAGTCAGGCTCCCGCAGGCGTACGCATCCGCGACATCACGGCGCGCCGCTATCTTCGCCGCACATCTCTGTGCTACGGAAGCTGCTAACCAGAGGTCAACATGCAAACGCGCCCAAACATCTTCACTATGCGCACCGGCGCCGACGGGCAACAGCGCGGGCGCCTGACAGGGATGTTCGCCGGGCTGATGGCGGCCCTGATCGGCGCCGCCGCAGCCGCCGCAGCCGCCACGCCGAGCTTTCCGGGCGCGGCCGGCTTC
>CAZRFB010000240.1:0-3240 GCA_964599185.1 uncultured Rhodobacterales bacterium
GCCGCGGCCCGCGGCCCAAGAAGGATGCGATCTGGAGCGCGCGGGCCGCCGGGGGCGTCGCCGGGGACGCACTCGAAACCCGCTATCACCCCAGCCACTCGGACGTCGAGGCGTGGCTGTCCGCCGTGCTGGACGAAGAGATCGCCGAGGGGCGGCGCACACTCGTCGGTTTCGACTTTCCCTTCGGCTATCCGCGCGGCTTTGCACAGCGGCTCACCGGCGGCGACGATCCGCTCGCGGTCTGGGACTGGTTTGCGCAGCGCCTGCCGCAAACCGACCGCTTCGCTCTGGCCGGCGAGATCAACGCGCTGTTCCCCGGTGTCGGTCCGTTCTGGTTCAACGGTCGCAAGGCGGACGCGCCGCATTTGCCGCGCAAGGGCAATCAGCGCCACGACTACGGCATCGAGGAGAAGCGCGCGGTTGAGAAGCGCGCCAAGGGCGCCTTCACCTGCTGGCAGATGGGGGGCGCCGGGGCGGTGGGATCACAGGCGATGACCGGGATGGCCAGCCTTGCGCGCCTGCGCCGCCGCCTCGGCGCCTCAGTCGCTGTCTGGCCATTCCAGCCGCTGAGCGCGCCGGTCGCATTTGTCGAGGTCTGGCCCTCGCTGATCGCCGACGTCGTGCGCGAGGCGATGGCGCGCGGGGCGACGGCGGGAACCGAGGCGATCAAGGACGAATGGCAGGTGCGCGTGCTCGCCCGCGCGGTAGCCGCGCTGGCCCCCGAGGCCCTGCGCGCGATGCTGGATGTCTCGGCGCCCGAGGAAGGCTGGATCCTTGGCGTGGGCCATGAGGACGCGCTGCGCAAGGCCGCCCGCGCCGCGCTCGCCGCCACAGCCTCCACCGGCGCACTCACCGCCCCCCTCATTGGCGCGCCGCCGATGCGCAACGACTGCTTCGCCCTGCCGCCGGGTGTGACCTGGACGCCGGTGGACGACGCGCTCGCCCGGCTGCGCGGCGCGCTGGCTTGCGTCTGCGCGCCCGAGAGCGTGGCGCTGATGGCGGCGGACGGGCGGATACTGGCCGCCGACGCGCGCGCCCTGCGCGACCACCCGCCCAGCGCCAATAGCGCGGTGGACGGCTACGCCTTCGCCCACGCCGCGATGGGCGACGGCGTGCTGCCGCTGCTTCAGGGCCGCGCGGCGGCGGGGGCGGGATACCGGGGCGTCGTGGCGCCCGGCGCGGCGCTGCGCATCCTGACCGGCGCGCCGATCCCGCAGGGCTGCGACACCGTGGCGATGCAGGAGGATGTGACGGTCGCAGACGGCGCGATCCGCTTCGAGCCGCGCCTCCGGCGCGGCGCCAACGTGCGGCCTGCGGGCGAGAACCTTGCTGCGGGCGCCGTCGCCGCGTCGGCTGGGCGCAGGCTGACGCCGATGGACCTCGCGCAGATCGCGGCGGGGGGGCTTGGCGCGGTCAGCGTGCGGCGGCGGCTGCGGGTCGCCGTGCTGTCAACCGGCGATGAGGTGACGGCCCCCGGCGCGGACGCCGGGCCTGACGCGGTGTTCGACGCCAACCGTCCGATGCTGCTGGCGATGCTGCGGCGCTGGGGCTGCGAGACGGTCGATCTCGGCGTCGCGCCCGACGCCGACGCGGCGGTGCGCGCGGCGCTGGATCGCGGCGCGGCGCAGGCCGACGCGATCCTGACCTCCGGCGGCGCCTCGGCGGGCGACGAGGACCACATGAGCCGCATCCTGCGCGAAGCGGACGCGCTGACGGTCTGGCGCATCGCCATGAAGCCGGGCCGGCCGCTGGCGATGGGGGTCTGGCGCGGCAAGCCGGTGTTCGGCCTGCCCGGCAACCCGGTCGCGGCCTTCGTCTGCGCGCTGATCTTCGCGCGCCCGGCGCTGAGCGTGATGGCCGGCGCCGGCTGGCCCGAGCCGCGCCCGATCATGGTTCCCGCCGCCTTCTCCAAGCGCAAGCGCGCCGGGCGGCGGGAGTTTTTGCGCGCCCGCCTCACCGATGCGGGCGCGGTGGAAGTCTATCGCTCGGAAGGCTCCGGCATGATCGGCGGTCTGGTCTGGGCGGAGGGTCTGGTGGAGCTGCCCGACGCCGCCGCCGAGATCGCGCCGGGCGACCGGGTCGCGTTCCTCAGCTACGCCAGCTTCGGGTTGTGAGCGCGCCCGCCGCGCCCCGCGATCCGTCTTCGGGCCACGCCTGGCGCATGACCGCCGGGTTCTACGCCGGTATTTTCGCCGCGCTGGGCGCGCATATGCCGTTCTGGCCGATGTGGCTCAGCGACTGGGGGCTGGCCGACGGCGAGATCGGCGCGCTGATGGGCGCGGCGGTGGCGGCGCGGGTGGCGGCGGGGGTGCTGGCGCCATGGTTCGCCGACGTCACCGGGCGGCGGCGCACGGCGCTGGCGCTGCTCGGCGGGCTGGGGATCGCGGTCTATCTGGCGCATCTGGGTGTCGGCGCGGTCTGGGCGCTGGCGGCGCTGACGCTGCTGGCTTCGGTGGCGCTGGCGGGCGCCTTGCCGATCGGCGACGCGCTGGGCGCGGCGGCGGCGCGGCTGCACGGGTTCTCCTATGCGCGGGCGCGCTCGGTCGGGTCGGCGGCGTTCCTGCTCGCCAACGTCGCCTGCGGCTGGGCCGTCGCGGTCTGGGGCGTGGATGCCGCCCTGTGGTGGATTGTCGCAAGTCTGGCGCTGATGACCCTGTTCGCGCTGAACCATCCCGGCGGCGCGCGCGACGGACTGGGCCGCCCGCGCATGACCGACGCGCTGCGGCTGGCGCGCAGGCGGCCGTTTCTGCTGGCGGCGGCGGCGAGCGCGCTGGTGCAGGCGTCACACGGGCCGCTCTACGCCTACGGCTCGCTGCACTGGCGCGCGCAGGGCGTCAGCGAGGCGACCATCGGCGGGCTGTGGGCGGTGGGCGTGGCGTTCGAAGTGGCGCTGATGGCGCTGATCGGCGGCTGGATCATCGCGCGGCTGGGGGTTTGGGGGGCCTTC
Source organism: uncultured Rhodobacterales bacterium (assembly GCA_964599185.1). Lineage (GTDB taxonomy): Bacteria > Pseudomonadota > Alphaproteobacteria > Rhodobacterales > Rhodobacteraceae > Rubrimonas. The sequence continues at coordinate 2,948 of CAZRFB010000240.1, forward strand.
GCGCTGGCCGCCGCGACCGCCTGCGCGCGTTGGGCCGCGATGGCGCTGGAGCCTTCGCTCGGCTGGCTGTGGCTGTGGCAGGCGAGCCACGCGCTGACCTTCACGCCGACGCATCTGGCGATGATCGCCTTCGTCTCGGCGGCGGCGCCCGCAAGGCTGGCGGCCAGCGCGCAGGGCTTGATCGGCGCGGGCCTCGGCGGCGTGGCGATGGCGGCGGCGACTTTTGGCGCGGCTGCGGTCTATCCGGCGGCGGGGGCGGCGATGTTCTGGCTGGGCTTGGGGCTGGCGGCGCT
>CAZRFB010000241.1:0-3931 GCA_964599185.1 uncultured Rhodobacterales bacterium
GACAAAAGCCAGTAGAGCCAGCCGCCGATCGCCAGCGCCCAGCCGAACGGGTAATACGGCAGCACCGGCGACGGGTCGCCGGTCGCCACCAGCATCAGCGGCCCGCCAAGCCCCAGCGCCGAGATCGCCACGGCGGCGACCGCCAGCCCGATCAGCCCCCTCGCCCGAAGCCGCCGCGCCTTTTCCTCGCCCATGTCTTCAGCCTTTCGCCCGCGCGACCTATGGACCTCTTGCCGCGCCCATGGTCCAGTCTTAGCGCCAGAGCGACAGGATGCGAGGACATGATGACCCAGACCGCCGCCGCCACCAGAAACGCCGCCGCCGAAATGGCCGATGAACGCGCGCGCGCGAGCGCCTGGTTCGAGACCCTGCGCGACCGCATCTGCGCCGCTTTCGAGCGCATCGAGGACATGCAGACCTCCGGCCCCTTCGCCGACCTGGCCCCGGGCCGCTTCGCGCGCAAGGAGACCCGCCGCGCGGGCGAGGGTGAAGGCGATCAGGGCGGCGGCGTGATGAGCGTGCTGCGGGGCGGCCGCGCCTTCGAGAAGGTCGGCGTCAACGTCTCCGCCGTCTATGGCGAACTGGGCGCGCAGGCGCAGCGCAGCCTGACGGCGCGGCGCGAGATCCCGGGGCTGGCCGACGACCCGCGCTTCTGGGCGTCGGGCATCAGCCTTGTCGCCCACATGCGCAGCCCGCGCGTGCCGGCGGTGCACATGAACACGCGGATGTTCTGGACGCCGTTCTGCTGGTGGTTCGGCGGCGGGACCGACCTCAACCCGATGGTGGAAGTTGCTGAGGACACGGCGTTTTTTCACAATGTGCTGAAGCGCGCGCTCGACCCGCACGACCCCGGCTATTACCCGCGTTACAAGGCCTGGGCCGACGACTATTTCATGATCCGCCACTGGAACGAGGCGCGCGGCGTGGGCGGCGTGTTCTGCGACGACCATTGCACCGGCGACTGGGAGGCCGATTTCGCCTTCACCCGCGCCATGGGCGAGGCGTTTCTCGACGCCTACATCCCCATCGTCGAGCGGCGCATGGACGAGCCGTGGACCGAGGCCGAGCGCGCGCACCAGTTGTTCCGGCGCGGGCGCTACGCCGAGTTCAACCTGGTCTATGACCGGGGCACGCGATTCGGGCTTGAGACCGGCCACAACCCAGAGGCGGTGCTGATGAGCCTGCCGCCGGTGGCGACGTGGCCGTGAGCGGCGAAGAAAAAACGCAGAGGCTGGGGACGGCCGCCACGGGCGGCCTTGACCGAGCGTGCGCAAAGGCCGGCGCGCGTCAAGGACAAGCGGGCTGGCGCCCGTCGCTGACGCGATCCTTGACCCGCCCCGGCCTTCGCTGCGCTTCATGAAAGGCAAGATCGCGATCATCGGCTGGGGGTCGCTGATCTGGGATCTCGACGATCTGGCGCCAAAGGTCACGGGCGGATGGGCGATGGGCGCCGGGCCGCGCCTGCCGCTGGAGTTCTCGCGCATCTCGCCCAAGCGGCTGATGAGCCTTGTGGTGGTGATCGACCCCGACCACGGCGCCCCCTGCCCCAGCCACGCCATCGCCAGCATCCGTGACGACATCCACCAGGCGGCGGAGGACCTGCGCGCGCGGGAGCGGGCGGCGGACATCGCGCAGATCGGCGCGGTCTGCGCGGTCAGCGGTTTTTCGCGCAGCGCGCACCCCGCCATCGCCGCGTGTGTGGCGGACTGGTGCGAGCGGACCGGCGCGCGCGGCGCGGTGTGGACCGACCTTCCTTGCACGTTCGAGGCCGAGACCGGCCAGCCGTTCAGCGTTGACGCGGGGCTGGCCTATCTGCGCGCGCTGACCGGCGCCAGCGCGGCGGAGGCGCGCCGCTACATCGACAGCGCCCCCGCCGCCACCGACACAGCCCTGCGCCGCCGTCTGGCGCGCGCGCCGTGGTGGCGCGGCTGACGCTTGCGCCGAAGCGGCGGGCGGGGGCACAAGGAAGCGGTTCAGGGGAGAGAAACGATGCGCGGCAAGACCATCTTCATCTCCGGCGGCAGCCGGGGCATCGGGCTGGCGATCGCCAAGGCCTGCGCCGCCGAGGGGGCCAATATCGCCATCGCCGCCAAGACCGGCGCGCCCGACCCGCGCCTGCCCGGCACCATCCACAGCGCGGCGGCCGAGATCGAGGCCGCCGGGGGCCGCGCCCTGCCGCTGCTGTGCGACATCCGCGACGAGGCGGCGGTGGCGGCGGCGGTGGCGCGCACGGTCGAGACCTTTGGCGGGGTGGACGCGGTGATCAACAACGCCTCCGCGATCAGCCTCACGCCCACGCTCAGGACCGAGATCAGGCGCTACGACCTGATGACCGGCGTCAACAGCCGCGGAACCTTCGTGGTGACGCAGGCCTGCCTGCCGCATCTGCTGAAGGCGGACAGGCCGCACATCCTGACGCTGGCGCCGCCGCTGGATTTCGCGCCGAAATGGTTCGCGGGCCACGCCGCCTATAGTCTGGCGAAATACGGCATGAGCATTCTGACCCACGCCTGGGCGGCGGAGTTCAAGGGCCGGATCGCGGCGAATTGTCTCTGGCCGCGCACCGCCATCGACACCGCCGCCGTGCGCAACGTGCTGGGCGGCGCCGACATGGCCGCGCGCTGCCGCAAGGACGCGATCATGGCCGACGCGGCGCTGGCGGTGCTGAAAAAGCCGGTGGACTTCTCCGGCTGGCAGCTTCTGGACGATCTGGTGCTGGCGGCGGAGGGCGTCACCGACTTCGACGCCTACGCCGTGACGCCGGGCGCCGAGCTGTTCATCGACTTTTTCGTGCCCGACAGCGCGCCGCAACCGGGCGCGGCGAACGGCGTCATGGGGTGGCGCGCGCCGGTGCTTTAGCGTATCAGGCGCGCAAGGCCCTTCACGCCGACGCCGGGGCAAGTATATTGCGCGCCGACGCGCTGCGGCGCATCAAAGGAGATCGCGGACATGGCTCACCACAAGCACGGCGAAATGGACATCACCGAGCAGCAGCGCACTTTCGACGGCTTTCTGCGCGGGGCGGGCATCGTGATCGGCGTCGTCGTCGTGATCCTGCTGCTGCTGACGTTCCGCATCTGACATCTCCCCTTTCCTCCCCCCCCTCCCCCACGCGCGCGCCGGAACATCTCCGCGCGTCGCCCGCCTGCCAGAAAGGAGCGGCATGAAGATCGCAGTGCCGAAAGAGACGCGCGAGCACGAGACGCGCGTCGCGGCGGTCCCCGAGACCGTCAAGAAGTTCAAGGCCCTCGGGGCCGAGATCGTGGTGCAGGCCGGGGCTGGCGAGGCGTCGTCCATCGCCGACGCGGCCTATGAGGCCGCTGGCGCCACCATCGCCAAGACCTTCGCCGCCACGGTGAAGGACGCCGACGTGGTGCTCAAGATCGCGCGCCCGACCGAGGCGGAGCTGAAGGGGCTGAAAAAGGGGCAGAAGCTGTTCTGCACCATGGCGCCGTTCAACGAGCCCGAGATCATGCAGGGCTGCGCCGAAAAGGGCGTGGACGCCTTCGCCATGGAGTTCATGCCGCGCATCAGCCGCGCACAGAGCATGGACGTGCTCTCCAGCCAGGCCAACCTCGCCGGCTACAAGGCGGTGATCGAGGCGGCCAACGCCTATGGGCGCGCCATGCCGCAGATGATGACCGCCGCAGGCACCGTGGCCCCGGCCAAGGTGTTCGTGATGGGCGTGGGCGTGGCGGGCCTGCAGGCTATCGCCACCGCGCGCCGCCTCGGCGCCATCGTCACCGCCACCGACGTGCGCCCCGCCACCGAGGAGCAGGTCGCCTCGCTGGGCGCCAAGTTCATCGCGGTCAAGAACGAGGAGTTCATGAACGCGCAGACCGCCACCGGCTACGCCAAGGAGATGTCGGACGACTACAAGCGCCAGCAGGCGGAGCTTGTGGCCGGTCACATCGCCAAGCAGGACATCGTG
>CAZRFB010000242.1:0-6157 GCA_964599185.1 uncultured Rhodobacterales bacterium
CTCATACTCCATCAGGTGCTTTTGCAGCCACGAGATCGACTCGGCGTCGAGATGGTTGGTCGGCTCGTCGAGCAGCAGCATCTCCGGCGCCTCCAGCAGCAGCGCGCACAGCGCCACGCGGCGGCGCTCACCGCCCGAGAGGTCCTTGACCAGCGCGTCGTCGGGAGGGCAGCGCAGCGCCTCCATCGCCACATCGACGCGCGAGTCCAGATCCCACAGGTTCTGCGCGTCGATCTGGTCCTGCAGCGCCGCCATCTCCTCGGCGGTCTCGTCGGAATAGTTCATCGCCACTTCGTTGTAGCGCGCGAGGATCGCGGTTTTCGCCGCGACGCCCTTCATCACGTTCTCGCGGACGGTCTTGTCCTCGTCCAGCGTCGGCTCCTGCGGCAGATAACCGACGCGCACGCCCTCAGCCGCCCAGGCCTCGCCCTGAAAATCCTTGTCGATCCCGGCCATGATCCGCATCAGCGTCGATTTGCCCGAGCCGTTCACCCCCACCACGCCGATCTTGACGCCGGGCAGGAAGTTCAGCCGGATGTTCTCGAAACACTTCTTGCCGCCGGGGTAGGTCTTGGACACGCCGTCCATGTGATAGACATACTGATACGAAGCCATGGCGCACCCGATGTTCAAGGAATTGGTTGGCGCAGGGTTTAACGCGGGCCGGGCGGGGGCGCAATCGGGGGGCGGCCTCACGGAACCCTTACGCGGTCAGCCAGCGCGTCAGCCCGCTGTCGCCCGCGCACAAGCCCTCCACCACGCCGAAATGGCGCAGGCCGTGCGCCTCCTGCGCCGCGCAGTCGGCGCCCAGCCCGGTCCAGATGGTGGCGATCAGCGCGTTCTGGCGGCGGAACTCGGGCAGTTCGTCGGCGCCGACATAGGCCAGCAGCCGCGCGCCGGGGCGGGGGCGCAGCAGGGCGGGGCTTTCCGCCGTCGCTTCCGCCTCGTCCAGCCGCAGCACGGCGTTCATCGCCGTGCGCATCAGCGGGCGCAGGTCGTGCACGCCGCTGAGGCTGGCCACGCGGGCGATGCGCGCCGCCGTCTCCGCCGACAGGGGCGCATCCGCGCACAGCATCCGCGCCGCCAGATGGCCGCCCGCCGAATGGCCGGTCAGCGCGACGGGGCCGGGAACCCGCGCCGCCGCCGCCTCCACCGCGCGGGCGACGCTGCGGGTGATGGCGGCGATCCGCGCCTCGGGGCACAGCGGATAGCCGAGCACCGCCGCCGCCCAGCCCCGCGCCAGCGCGCCCGCGCTAAAGTGGCTGGAATGCTCCTTGTCCATCGCCTTCCAATAGCCGCCGTGGATGAACACCATCAGGCCCTTCGGCGCCGCTTCGGGCAGGAACAGGTCGTATGTCTCGCGCGGGTGGGCGCCATAGGCGATGTCGCGGTCGCCGCGCGCCGCAGCGCGGAACGCCGCCGCGCGCGCCGCCCAGTCGGCGAAGATCGCCGCCGGGTCGGCCTCCAGCGCGCCGTTGTGATAGGCGGCGTCCCAGTCGGTGATCGGATCGGTGATCAGATCGGCCATCCCCCCGATCACTCCGCCGCCTGCGCCAGCGGCGCGCCGCCCTGCGCGAAGGCGGCCCAGAGTGCTGCGCGTCGCTTCTGCGCCGTCTCGGCCGCCGCCTGCTTGATATGGCCGAAGCCTTTCACCTGCTGCGGCCAGCCTGCGATCTCGACCGCAAGCGCGTGGCGCTCAAGCGTCATTTCTCCGGCCAGCCTTGCGAGGTCGGCGCGGAACTCGGCGATCAGGCGGCGCTCCATGCGCCGCTCAGCGCTCCAGCCGAACGGGTCGAGCGGCGTGCCGCGCAGCGCCTTGCCGTGGCGCAACGCCTTGAACGCGCGCAGCATCCATGGCCCGAACGCGGATTTGCGCGGCAGGCCGTCCGGCCCCTTGCGGCCCAGGATCGGCGGGGCGAGGTGGAATTCGCTCCGGCTGACGCCCTCGAAGCCTTCCGCCACCGCCGCCTCCAGCGTCTCGGCGTGCAGTCGGGCGACCTCGTATTCGTCCTTGTAGCTCATCAGCTTGAACAGGCTGTGCGCCGCCGCCTGCGCCACGGCCTCCGCCCCCGGCGCCGCCTGCGCCTCCGCCGCGCGCACCGCCGCGATGGCGGTCTCGTATTTTCGCGCCCATCGGCGGTTCTGATACGCGGTCAGCAGCGCCACGCGCCGCGCGATCACCTGATCCAGCGTTTGCGGCGCGGGCGCCGCCGCCCCGCCCAGCGCCGCCTGCGCCGCGTCGGGATCGACCATCGCCCAGCGCCCGATCTCGAACGCCGCCTTGTTGCCCTCGACCCCGGCGCCGTTCAGCTCGATGGCCCGCAGGATCGCGGCGCGCGACAGCGGCACAAGGCCCTGCTGCCACGCCGCGCCCAGCATCAGCACGTTGGCGTAGAGCGCGTCGCCCAGCAGCCTCTCCGCCAGCCGCGTCGCATCGAGCCACGCCACGGCGTCGGCGCCCACCTTCGCCTCGACCGAGCGGCGCAGGCGCTCTGACGGCAGCGAATAGGCGCCGTCCTTCACGAAGGCGCCGGTGACGATCTCATGGCTGTTGCAGACGACGCGGGTGCGGCCGCGCGCCATGCCGCTCAGCGTCTTGGGCGACGCCGCGACAACCAGATCGCCGCCGATCACCGCGTCGGCCTCAGCCGTCGCCACCCTGATCGCGGTGATATCAGCGGGCGTCGGCGCGATGCGGACATGGATCGAGACCGCGCCGCCCTTCTGCGCCAGCCCGGCCATCTGCATCTCGCCCGCGCCCTTGCCCTCAAGATGCGCCGCCATCGACATCAGCGCGCCGACGGTCACGACGCCGGTGCCCCCCACCCCGGTGATGATGGTGTTGAAGCTGCGATCCAGCAACGGGAGCGCCGGTTCCGGCAGACGCGGCAGCTCCAGCGCCGCGCCCGCGCCCTTGCGCACCTTGGCGCCGTGCAGCGTCACGAAACTGGGGCAAAAGCCCTCAAGACACGAGAAATCCTTGTTGCAGGCGCTCTGGTCGATCTGGCGCTTGCGGCCCAGCTCCGTCTCCAGCGGCAGGATCGCGACGCAGTTGGATTTCGCCGAACAGTCGCCGCAGCCCTCGCAGACGGCGGGATTGATGAACACGCGCTTGTCAGGGTCGGGGAAGGCGCCCTTCTTGCGGCGGCGGCGCTTTTCCGCCGCGCAGGTCTGCACATAGACGATGGCCGAGACGCCCTCGATGTTCTCCAGTTCCTGCTGCACCTGCATCAGCTGGTCGCGCGGGGCGGCGCGCACCGCCTTGGGCAGGCGCGAGGGATCGAACGCCTCCTTGGGGTCATAGACCGCGACCACGGTCTTCACCCCCATCGCGCGCAACTCGTCGATGATGCGATAGGCGTCGAGGCCGCCCTCGTTGGGCTGGCCGCCGGTCATCGCCACCGCGTCGTTGTAGAGGATCTTGTAGGTGATCGTGGTGCCCGCCGCCACCGCCGCCCTTATCGCCTGGATGCCGGAGTGGTTGTAGGTGCCGTCGCCGAGGTTCTGGAAAACGTGGCGGCGTTTGGAGAAATGGCTCTCGCCGATCCAGTTCGCGCCCTCGCCGCCCATGTGGGTGAAGCCTTCGGTCGCGCGGTCCATCCACTGCACCATGTAGTGACAGCCGATGCCCGCATAGGCGCGCGCGCCGTCGGGGAGTTTCGTCGAGGAGTTATGCGGACAGCCCGCGCAGAACCACGGCTGGCGCTCGGCCAGCGTCGGCGCGTTGCCGCCGCGCTGCGCCTCCAGCAGCCCCTTCAGCCGCGCCTCCAGCGCCGGCGTCGCGCGCCCCTCGCCCTCCAGCACGCGGCCGAGGGCCAGCGCGATCTCGACCGGGTCGAGCGCCATGGTCTCCTTGAACAGGATCGCGCCCGCCTCGTCATAGCCGCCGATCACGCGGGCGCGGTCGGGGATGTTGAACAGCGCCTCCTTGAGCTGCGCCTCGATCACCGGGCGCTTCTCCTCGACCACCACGATCAGGTCGAGGCCCTGCGCCCAGTCGGCCAGCGCCTTTCCCTCCAGCGGCCAGACCATGCCGACCTTCCACACCGTCAGCCCCATGCGCGCGCATTCGGCCGCGTCGATGCCCAGCAATTCGAGCGCGTGCGCCACGTCCAGCCAGCTCTTGCCCGCCGCGACAACGCCGATCTTCGCCCCGGCTTGCCCGTGGGTGCGCCGGTCCAGCCCGTTGGCGCGCGCGAACGCCAGCGCGGCGTGGCGCTTGATCTCGTGCATCCGCGCCTCCTGCCGCTGCGGCGTGTCGCCCAGCCGGATGCTGACGCCCTCCGCAGGCATGGCGTAGTCGGCGGGCGCCACGATGCTCAGGCGGTGCGGGTCGCCATCGACCACCTGCACCACCTCGACGGTGTCCTTGATGCACTTCAGCCCGACCCACAGCCCGGCGTAGCGGCTCAAGCCCCAGCCGAGGATCGAGAAGTCGAGCACCTCCTGCACGCCTGCGGGGCTGAGCACCGGCATCATCGCGTCGAGCAGCGTCAGGTCGGTCTGGTGGCAGGTGGTGGAGCTTTCGCAGGTGTGGTCGTCGCCCATGCAGACCACCACGCCGCCCTTGGGCGCGGTTCCGGCGAAATTGGCGTGGCGGAACACGTCGCCCGAGCGGTCCACCCCCGGCCCCTTGCCATACCACAGGCCGAACACACCCTCATGCGTGCCCTCGCCGCGCAGATGCGCTTGCTGGGTTCCCCAGATCGCGGTGGCGGCCAGATCCTCGTTCAGCCCCGGCTCGAACACCACGTCTGCTGCGGCAAGCTGCTTTTGCGCCCGCGCCATGGTCTGATCGACCGCGCCCAGCGGCGACCCGCGATAGCCGGTGACATACCCCGCCGTCCGCCAGCCCGCGCGGTCGTCGCGCGCGCGCTGCATCAGCACGGCGCGCGTGAGCGCCTGAATGCCGGACAAAAGCACGGTTTTCTTCGCCAGATCGAAACGGTCGTTGAGTGAGATGTCCCTAAGGTCCATGGCGCACGCTCCCTGTGACGACGTTTTCTTGCGATAAAGGTAAGCGCGATTGACCTATAACGCAACAGCGACGATGGTTCTGGCGATCACGGCTTTCCGCGTTACCTACCATGACGCGATGCGGGCGGAGGTCAAATGACGCGGCGGGATTTTCTGGGCGGCGCGGCGGCGGCGGGGCTTGCGGCGCGCGCGGGCGCGGCGGAGAGCCATCCGCCCCTTGGCGCCTTTGTCCGCGCCGAGGGGCTGCGCATCCACCATGTCGATCGCGGCGCCGGGCCTGCCGTGGTGCTGATCCACGGCGCCAGCGGCAACCTGCGCGACTTCACCTTCTCGATGGTCGAGCGGCTGGTCGGCATGGGCCTGCGGGTGATCGCCTTCGACCGCCCCGGCCTTGGCTTCAGCGACCGTGCGCCCGCGCGCGGCTGGGATCCGGCGGTGCAGGCGCGGGTGCTGCGCGCGGCGGCGGCGGCGCTGGATGTCGAGAACCCGGTGGTGCTGGGCCATAGCTGGGGCGGCGCCGTGGCGATGGCCTGGGCGCTGCAGGCGCCGCAGGATACGCGCGGCGTGCTGAGCCTTGCGGGCGCCACCCACCCGTGGGGCGAGGGCGTGGGGATGCTCTACACGCTGGCCGCCAGCCCGATCTTCAGCGGCGTCACGCGACAGGCGGCGCGGCTGATGATCGACGCCGACGCCCCGGAAAAGGTGGTGGCGCGCATCTTCCGGCCCAACAGGGTTCCCGAGGGCTACGCCGCCTATATCGGCGTCGATCTGGCGCTGCGGGCGGACGCCTTCCGCCACAACGCCGAAGACCTGACGCACCTCGATGCGGCGCTTGCGCTCCAGGCGCCGCGCTACGCAGGCCTGCCGGTGCCGGTCGAGGCGATCCACGGCGAGGCCGACAGGACCGTGTGGGCCAGCGTCCACGCCGAACCGCTGGCGAAACAGGTTGCAAAGGGGCGCCTCACCCTGCTGCCCGGCGTCGGCCACATGCCGCACCATGTCGAGGAGGCGGCGGTGGTCGCGGGCGTCGCGCGGCTGGCGGGCTTGAGCTGAGCGCGATCAGCCCAGCGCGGCGAGATGCCCGCCGCCGACATCGCGCAGCGTCACCCGCTCCGGCCCGCCGCCCACGGGGTGGATCGGGCTGGGCATGTCGCCGGTCAGCCGCACCGAGGGCGCGCGG
>CAZRFB010000243.1:0-2465 GCA_964599185.1 uncultured Rhodobacterales bacterium
CGCCGCGCGCGACGTGCGGCTGGCGGTGGTCTATGGCTATGCGCGGCTGGCGGGATACGACGCGCGGCTTGAGATCGTCCCCGACATCCTGCGCGCCATCGAGGTCGAGGACGGGCGCGTCTTCACCCTCCACCTGCGCAAAGGCCACCGCTGGTCGGACGGCGCGCCCTTCACCACCGAGGACTTCCGCTACTGGTGGCAGGACGTGGCCAACAACCCCGACCTCTCGCCCGCCGGGCCGCCCGAACTGATGCTGGCGGACGGCGCGCCGCCGGTCGTGACGGTGCTCGACGAGACTGCGATCCGCTTCGCCTGGGCCGCGCCGAACCCGCGCTTCCTGCCCGCGCTGGCGGGCGCGCGGCCGCCGTTCATCTATCGCCCGGCGCATTACGTGAAGCAGTTCCACGCGAAATACGCCGACCCCGCCGCGCTGGCCGCGCTGGTGAAGGCGTCGGAGGCGCGCAACTGGGCGGCGCTGCACAACCAGCGCGACGACATGTACAAGTTCGACGACCCGGCGCTGCCGACGCTCCAGCCCTGGATGAACATCACGCCGCGCAACAGCCAGCGCTATGTGCTGACGCGCAACCCATTCTATCACCGCGTGGATTCGGCGGGGCTGCAACTGCCCTACGCCGACAGGCTGGACATGACCGTGGCGGCGGGCGGACTGATCCCGGCCAAGACCAACCGCGGCGAGGCCGACCTTCAGGCGCGCGGCCTGCGGCTGTCGGACGCGCCGGTGCTGAAGAAGGGCGAGGCGCAGGGCGGCTATGTCACGCATCTGTGGCGCTCGGGCTACGCCTCCGAGATCGCGCTCTATCCCAATCTCAACTACAACGATCCGGCGTGGCGCGCGGTGCTGCGCGACGTGCGCTTTCGCCGGGCGCTGAGCCTCGGGATCAGCCGCGAGACGCTCAACAAGTCGCTGTTCTACGGCCTTGCGCGCTCCGCCGCGATGGCCGCGCTGCCCGAAAGCCCGTTCTACGACGCGGGCGCCGCGCAGGCCTGGGCGGCCTATGACCCCGCGCAGGCCAACGCCCTGCTCGACGCGGTCGGCCTCACGCGCGGCGCGGACGGGCTGCGCCGTCTGCCTGACGGCAGGCTGGCGGAGATCGTCGCCGAGACGGCGGGCGAGCGGCAGCAGGAGATCGACGCGCTGGAGCTGATCGCCGAGATGTGGCGCGATCTGGGGCTGAAGCTGATCTTCCGCCCGCTCGACCGCGACATCCTGCGCAACAAGGTCTATTCCGGCGAGTCGATGCTGCCGGTCTGGTTCGGCTGGAACCTGGGCCTGCCCACCGCCGACGCCGCGCCCAGCGAACTGGCGCCGTTGGACCAGAGCAGCTTCAGCTGGCCGAAATGGGGGCAATACGTCCAGACCAAGGGCGCGGCGGGCGAGCCGGTGGACATGCCCGAGGCCGCGCGGCTGATGGACCTGTTCGACCGCTGGAGCCATGCCGCGACGGCGGACGCGCGCGCCGACGCCTGGGCCGAGATGCTGGCGATCCACGCCGATCAGGTGTTCGGCATCGGCCTCGTCTCCTCCGCCCCGCAACCGGTGGTGGTGTCCTCGGCCTTGCGCAACCTGCCCGCCGAGGCGGTGTTCGCCTGGGAGCCGGGCGCGCATTTCGGCGTGCACCGCATCGACGAGCTGTTCTTCGACCGATGAGCCGCCCCGCCGCAGCCCTTTCCTCCGCCGCTCTGGCGCGCTGGCTGGGCGCGGCGGGGGTCGTCGCCGTGCTGTTCGCGGTGGTGGTGATCGCGCTGCCGGGGGATGCGTCGTGGTGGGTGCTGGCGCCGCTGCTGGGCGGGCTGGCGGCGCTGTGGCGATCCAATCCGACGCTGCTGGCCTATGTGCTGCGCCGCTGCCTGACCATGGTGGCGACGCTGTTCGTGGTGGCGGCGCTGGTGTTTCTCATCATCAACCTGCCGCCGGGCGACTATCTGTCCAACCAGATCGCGGAATTGCGCGCCACGGGGCAGGCCTCGGGCGTGGCGCGCGCGGAATACATGATGACACAATACGCGCTCGACCGCCCGCTGATCGAGCAATACGGGATATGGATGGGCTTCTGGCCCGGCCCGAACGGCTTTTCCGGGCTGTTGCAGGGCGATTTCGGCCGCAGCTTCGAGCTTGACCGCCCGGTGGCCGAAGTGGTGCGCGAGGGGATGGCCTTCACCATCGGCCTCAACCTCGCCGTGGTGCTGTTCATCTATCTCACCGCGCTGCCGCTTGGCGCGATCTCGGCGGTGAAGGCGAACACCTGGATCGACTATCTGGCGGCGTTCGTCGGCTATATCGGGCTGGCGACGCCGAACTTTCTGCTGGCGCTGGTGCTGATGTATTACGGCAATCAGGCGATCGGCCTGCCGATCGGCGGCGGCATGGCGCGCGAGTTCATCGACCAGCCGATGAGCCTTGAAAAGATCGGCTCGATCCTGCTGCACCTGGTGGCGCCGGT
>CAZRFB010000244.1:0-2763 GCA_964599185.1 uncultured Rhodobacterales bacterium
CTGAAGAAGATCCCGTTCTTCGTTCGCGGCAAGGCGCGCCGCAACACCGAAGCTTTCGCCGCATCCCGCGGCGTGGGCGCGATCACGGTGGAGACGCTTTACGATGCCAAGGCCCATTATGCGCGCTGAGAACCTGACCCAGGCCAGCCCGGTGCGCGTCGCCATCGTCACGCTCGACAGCCATCTGGGCGCGGCGGTGGCGCGCGCGCAGACGGCGCTCGACGCCGAGGGCGCCGGGATCGAGGTGAGCCTGCACGCCGCTTCGGAATGGGCGGGGCTGCCCAGCGCGCTCGACCGCTGCCGCGCGGCGGTGGCGCAGGCCGATCTGGTCGTGGTCGCGATGATGTTTCTCGACGAGCACATCCAGGCGATCCTGCCGACGCTGAAAGCGCGACGCGACGACTGCAAGGGGCTGGTCGCCGTGATGTCGTCGGCCGAGGTGGTCAAGCTGACCCGGATCGGCAAGCTCGACATGGGCGTGGAGCAGACCGGGCCGCTGGCGCTCTTGAAGCGGCTGCGCGGCAAGCCCAAGGCGGGCGGATCGTCCGGCGCGGGCCAGATGAAGATGCTGCGCCGCCTGCCCAAGATCCTGAAATACATCCCCGGCAAGGCCCAGGACCTGCGCGCCTATTTCCTGTCGATGCAGTATTTCCTGGCCGGTTCCGACGACAACATCGCCAACATGCTGCGCTATCTGGTCGGCCGCTATGGCGGCGGGCGCGCCATCGAGGCGCAAGCGCCGCTGGAGTATCCCGAGACCGGCGTCTATCACCCCAAACTGCCGGGCCGCATGGCCGAAAGCGCCGAGGCGCTGCCGCAATCGGGCGACAACGGCACGGTCGGCCTGCTGGTGATGCGCTCCTACATCCTGTCGGGCGACGCGCGCCACTATGACGGCGCCATCGCGGCGCTGGAGGCGCGCGGCCTGCGGGTGATCCCGGCCTTCGCCAGCGGGCTGGACGCGCGCCCGGCGGTCGAGCGGTTCTTCATGAAGGATGGCGCGCCGGTGGTGGACGCGGTGGTGTCGCTGACCGGGTTCAGCCTGGTCGGCGGGCCGGCCTATAATGACAGCAGCGCCGCCGCCGACATCCTGTCGCGGCTGGACGTGCCCTATATCGCCGCCCATGCGCTGGAGTTCCAGACGCTTGAGGAATGGCGCGGCGGCGCGCGCGGGCTGACGCCGGTCGAGGCGACGATCATGGTCGCGATCCCCGAGATCGACGGCGCCACCGGCCCCACGGTGTTCGGCGGGCGCTCCGGCGCGATCAGCGGCCATTGCGAGGGCTGCGACCGCTCCTGCGACTTCACCCACGGCGCCTCGGCCCGCGACATGAACGTGTGCGCCGAGCGCGCCGAGATGCTGGCGCGCCGCGTGGAAAAGATGATCCGCCTGCGCCGCGCCAGGCGGGCCGAGCGGCGCATCGCGCTGACCATCTTCAACTTTCCGCCCAACGCGGGCGCCACCGGCACGGCGGCGTTCCTGTCGGTGTTCGAGTCGCTGTTCAACACGCTGGGCGCGCTGCGCGACGCGGGCTATGCGGTTGAGGTTCCCGAAAGCGTCGATGCGCTGCGCGACCGGGTGCTGAAGGGCAACGCCGACCGCTTCGGTCAGGACGCCAACGTGCACGCCCGCATCAGCGCCGACGACCATGTGCGCCGCGAGCCGCATCTGGACGAGATCGAGCGGCAATGGGGCCCGGCGCCGGGGCGGCAACTGACCGACGGGCGCGACATCTTCGTGCTGGGCGAGCAGTTCGGCAACGTGTTTGTCGGCATCCAGCCGGGCTTCGGCTATGAAGGCGACCCGATGCGTCTGCTGTTCGAGCGGGGTTTTGCGCCGACCCACGCCTTCAGCGCCTATTACCGCTGGCTGCGCGAGGATTTCGACGCCCACGCCGTGCTGCACTTCGGCACCCATGGCGCGCTCGAGTTCATGCCCGGCAAGCAGACCGGCCTCGGCGGCGACGACTGGCCCGACCGGCTGATCGGCGATCTGCCCAACCTTTATCTCTATGCCGCCAACAACCCTTCGGAAGGCTCGCTGGCCAAGCGCCGCGCCAACGCGACGCTGATCAGCTACATGACGCCGCCATTGGCCGCCGCCGGCCTCTATCGCGGGCTGCTCGACCTCAAGGCCTCGCTGGAGCGCCACCGCGCCTCGTTGCCCGAGGCGGTTCAGGAGCGCGCGGAGCTGGCGGTGCTGATCCAGGCGCAGGCGGCGGCGGTGGACCTGTGCGACGCCGAACCGGAATGGGGCGACCCCGACGCCCGCATCGCCGCGATGACCGGCAAGATTCTGGAGCTGGAATACGCGCTGATCCCGCACGGCCTGCACATCGTCGGCCAGCCGCCGAACGCCGAGGAGCGCGCCGACATGATGGCCGCCGTGGCGGAGGCCGCGCACAACGCCAACCCGCCGCGCGCGGCGCTGGAGGCGCTGGTGGCGGGCGCGACGCCCGAGGCGGCGGCCAAGGCGCATGGCGGCGAGATCACCGTGCTGCGGCAGGTGGCCGAACTCGACCGCCTGCTGAGCAAGGATACCGAACTGCCCGCGCTGATCGCGGCGCTGGACGGGCGCTTCATCCGTCCCGCGCCCGGCGGCGACCTGCTGCGCAGCCCCGACGTGCTGCCCACCGGGCGCAACCTGCACGGCTTCGACCCGTTCCGCATCCCCTCGGCCTATGCGGTGGCCGATGGCGCGCGGCAGGCGGCGAAACTGCTGGCGCGGCACATGGAGGGCGGCGCCGACTGGCCGCGCACCGT
>CAZRFB010000245.1:0-4977 GCA_964599185.1 uncultured Rhodobacterales bacterium
GTACTTCGGCTTCAACCGCGCCGACCTTGACGCCGCCGCGCGCGGCGTGGTCGATGAGGTCGCCTCCGCCGTCGCGTCCGCCGCCTCGGCGATCTCGGTCGTCGGCCACACCGACACCGTGGGTTCGCAGGGCTACAACCAAGGCCTGTCCGAGCGTCGCGCCAATGCGGTCGCCAACCGGCTCGTTTCGGGCGGCGTCGATGGCGGCCGCATCACCACCGCCGGCCGGTCTTGGCTGGAGCCTGCGGTTGACACCGGCCCGAACGTGCGCGAGCAGCGTAACCGTCGCGTCGAGATCACTGTCGGCGAGTAATCGCCCTGCGGTCCTTTCACAGGGCCCGAAGCTGAACAGAAACCGCCCCGCGCCCCGCGCGGGGCGGTTTTCATTTGCGACGCCGCATTGACCCCGAAAGCGCTTGGCGCCATGTCGCAGGGCATGGCGCGCAAAATCCTCATCGCCCTCACGCTGGCGTTCGCCTTCCCCGCTGTCGCGCAAGGGCAGGCGGCGCCCCGGGCGCTGCCCCCCGACATGCGGACGCTGGAGGACATGGCGCGCGCCATGCGCGAGGCGCTGGAGGCGTTTGGCGGCACGCTGGCGCCCTGGGCGGAGCAGCTCGGCGCCCTGATCGAGGAGCCCGGCGCCTATGAGCCGCCGGTGCGGCTGCCCAACGGCGACATCCTGATCCGCCGCAAGCCTGACGCCCCGCCGCTGACGCCGCGCGACGCCCAGCCCGGCCTCGATCTCTGACCCCGTTCGCCCTGAAGGATTGCGCCATGACCGCCATCGCCCGCGACCACGCCGACTCCGCGACCGCCCGGACCGAGTCCGCCCAGACTGACGCCGGACTGGGCGCGCTGCCGGAATGGCGGCTCGACGACCTCTACGCCGCGCCCGACGACCCGGCGCTGCGGCGCGATCTGGACTGGACGCGGGCGGCGGCAGCGGATTTCGCCGCACGCTGCGAGGGCAGGCTGGCGGCGCTCGACGGCGACGCGCTGGCGGGCGTGATCGCGGCGTATGAGGCGATCCAGCTCAAGCTGGGGCGGGTGATGTCCTACGCCAGCCTGCGCTATCAGCAGAACACCGGCGACGCGGCGCGCGCCAAGTTTCTCGGCGACATGCAGGGCGAAGTCACCGACCTGACCACGCCGATGGTGTTCTTCACGCTGGAGCTGAACCGGATCGACGACGCCGCGCTGGCGGTGAAGCTGGGCGAGAGCGCGGCGCTGGCGCATTGGCGCCCCTGGATCGACCGGGTGCGCGCCTTCCGCCCGCATCAGCTCTCCGAGGAGCTGGAGAAATTCGAACACGACCGCTCGGTGGTCGGCGTTTCTTCGTGGGTGCGGCTCTATGATGAGACCACGGCGGCGCTCAAGTTCGACGTGGGCGGCGAGTCATTGTCGCTGGAGGCGACGCTGAACCGCCTCTCCGACCCCGACCGCGCGCGGCGTGAGACCGCCGCTCACGCGCTGACCGCCGTTTTCCGCGACAACCTGCGGCTGTTCACCCTGATCATGAACACGCTGGTCAAGGAAAAGGAGATCGACGACCGCTGGCGCAAGTTCGCCACGCCCCAGTCGGTGCGCCACCTCGCCAATCAGGTCGAGCCGGAGGTGGTGGCGGCGCTGGCGGCGGCGGTGAAGGAGGCGCTGCCGCAGCTTTCGCACCGCTACTACGCCATGAAGGCGCGCTGGATGGGGCTTGAGAAGCTGGCGTTCTGGGACCGTAACGCCCCCCTGCCCGACAGCGACGACCGCAAGATCGGCTGGGACGAGGCGCGCGACACCGTGCTGGGGGCCTACGCCGACTTCGCCCCCGAGATGGCCGAGATCGCGAAACCGTTCTTCGAGAACGGCTGGATCGACGCGCCGGTGAAGCCCGGCAAAAGCCCCGGCGCCTTCGCGCATCCCACGGTGGCTGACGCGCATCCTTACGTGCTGCTGAACTACATGGGCAAGACGCGCGACGTGATGACGCTGGCGCATGAACTGGGCCACGGCGTGCATCAGACGCTGGCCGCGAAACAGGGCGAGTTGCTCAGCCGCACGCCGCTGACGCTGGCCGAGACGGCGTCGGTATTCGGCGAGATGCTGACCTTCCAGCGCCTGCTGCGCGCCGAGACCGATCCCAAACGGCGCAAGGCGCTGCTGGCGGGCAAGGTCGAGGACATGCTCAACACCGTGGTGCGCCAGATGGCGTTCTATGATTTCGAAGGCCGGGTCCACGCCGCGCGGCGCGAGGGGGAGCTGACGCCCGAACGGCTGGGCGAGATCTGGATGGCGGTGCAGCGCGAGAGCCTGGGGCCGGTGTTCGACCTCGGCGAGGGCTACGAGACGTTCTGGACCTACATCCCGCACTTCATCCACACGCCGTTCTACGTCTATGCCTACGCTTTCGGCGACGGGCTGGTGAACGCGCTCTACGCCGTCTATCGCGATGGCGCGCCGGGATTTCAGGACCGCTATTTCGACATGCTGCGCGCAGGCGGCGCCAAGCATCACCGCGAGGTTCTGGCGCCCTTCGGGCTGGACGCCGCCGACCCGCAGTTCTGGCGCGGCGGGCTGAAGCTGATCGTCTCGATGATCGACGAGCTCGAGGCGCTGGATGGCTGAGGACCGCCGCAGCCCCGGCGTCTGCGGCGTCGGCCTGAGCGTCGGCTTCGGGGCCGATGGTCTCGACGATCTCGGCCCGGCGCTCGACCGGTTCGCCGCGCTGGGGCTTGATTCGGTCGAGATCTTCCTGCCCTCGCTGGGCGTCGTGGCCGGGGCGCGGGTGCGGGCCACGGCGCTGGCGCGGCTGCGCGGCCTCTGCGCCGACCGCCCGTTCGCCCTCACGCTGCACGGGCCGCTGGGCGGCAACCTCGGCGAGCCGGAGCATCGGCAAGTGCAAACCGACGCGGCGCGCGCCTGTCTGGAGGTCGGCGCCGAGATCGGGGCGACCGCGCTGGTGCAGCACGCCGCCGTGCTGCGCGGCGACGGGCCCGACGCGCGGGCGCGCGACTGCGAGATCGCGGCGCTGCGCGCGCTGGCGCCGGAGGCGGCGGCGGCGGGCGTGGTCTTGTGCGTCGAGACCATGTTCGCCCGCCCCGGCGAGTGGACCGCCGCGCCGCATGAGCTGGCCGAAACGCTGGCGGCGGTGGACAGCCCCTGGGTGGGGGCCACGCTGGATTTCGGCCATGCGCTGTTGAACGCCACGCGGCGCGGCATCGACTTTCTCGCCTCGATGGCGGCGCTGGCGCCCCATGCCCGCCACCTGCACATCCACGACAATTTCGGCCAGCTCGCGCCGTTCCGTCCGTGGTCGCGCGGCGACGCGATCCTGTTCGGCTTTGGCGATCTGCACCTGCCGCCGGGCGCGGGCGCCGCGCCCTGGGGCGCGCTGGCCGCCCTGCCCTACGGCGGCCCGGCGGTCGCCAACCTCGAGCTTGACGCCCGCTGGCGCGGCGAGTGGCCCGAGGCGATCTCGTGGGTCCGCGCATGGATCGCGCAGACGATGGCCAGCCCGGCGGAACGCAAGGCGCTGGCGGCGGCGCGCTGATCCCCGTTCGCCGCCCCCCGTTTCGCCGCGCTTGCGGATAGCCTATATCTGGCGCACCGCAGTCGCGCGGGCGCCGACAAGCGCCTTGCGCCCGCCTTGATGGACATTCACGCTCGTGCGCATGACAACAGTCCCGCTCGCCGCCGCGCTCATCGCGCTCAGCCTGATCGCCGCGCCCGTCGCCGCTCCGGCGCAAGAGGACGCGCGCGATCTCGCCCGCATCTCCAACTACCTCAACGCCACCGAGACGTTGCAGGGAACCTTCGTGCAGGTTGACCCCAACGCGGTGGTGACCGACGGGCGGTTCTACATGCGCCGCCCCGGCAGGCTGCGCTTCGAATACAGCCCGCCCAACCCGACGCTGGTGATCGCCGACGGCTTCTGGGTGGCGGTGGTGGACGCGCGCGACGGCAAGGCCGACCGCTATCCGCTGTCGGAGACGCCGCTGAACCTGCTGTTGAAGGCTGACGTCGATCTGCGCCGCGAAGGATCGGTGACGCGGGTCGAGCGCTCCAACGATCAGATCGCGGTGACGGCGCGCGACGCCGACGGCAAGACGCAGGGCGAAATCACGATGATCTTCTCCAGCAACCCGCTTGAGTTGCGACAGTGGATCGTCACCGATGCGCAAGGGCTGACGACCACGGTGGCGCTGGGCGAGATGCGCACCAACGTGCCGATCCCCGCCGCGCAGTTCATCATCGAGGACGCCGCCCGTGACAACTGAACCCGCCGCAGCCGGCCCCTCCAGCCTCGACGACATGGCGCCCTGGCTGCGGCGCAACCGCGTGACCGAGGTGGAGTGCCTGCTGGCCGACATGTCGGGCGTGGCGCGCGGCAAGATCCTGCCGACCGAAAAGTTCCTCAGCTCCGCCGCCGAGGGCGGGCTGCGGCTGCCCGAATCGATCTTCATCCAGACCGTGACCGGCGATTTCGTCGATTGCTCGGTGATGGACGACACCGAGCCGGATCTGATCCTGCAACCCGACCCGGCCGCGATGCGGCTGGTGCCATGGTATGACGAGCCGACCGCGCAGGTGGTCTGCGACGCCTTCCGCCGCGAAGGCCCCGAAAGCGACATCGCGCCGCGCGCCATCCTCAAGCGGGTGCTGGCGCTCTACGCCGACAAGGGCTGGAAGCCGGTGGTGGCGCCGGAGCTGGAATTCTACCTGTGCAAGAAGAACCTCGACCCCGACTATCCGCTGGAGCCGCCGGTCGGAAAGTCGGGCCGCCCCGAAACCGGGCGACAGAGCTATGGCATCGACGCGGTCAACGAGTTCGATCCGATCTTCGAGGATATGTATGACTGGTGCGAGGCGCAGGGCCTCGACGTCGATACGCTGATCCACGAATCGGGCGCCGCGCAGGTCGAGATCAACTTCATCCACGGCGACCCGCTGTGGCTGGCCGATCAGGTGTTCATGTTCAAGCGCACCGTG
>CAZRFB010000246.1:0-4750 GCA_964599185.1 uncultured Rhodobacterales bacterium
CACGCGCAAAGGCCATGCCTTCAAGCTCACTTATCACGACTACGAAGCGTTCTCCGCCGGGTTCGGTTTCGAGGAAACCCCCGACCAAGCTGCCGCCATCAAATCCGTGCTGCTCGACCTGCAATCCGGCAAACCAATGGATCGACTTATCTGCGGCGACGTGGGTTTCGGCAAGACCGAGGTGGCGCTGCGCGCCGCGTTCGTCGCCGCCATGTCGGGCGTGCAGGTGGCGGTGGTGGCGCCGACCACGCTGCTGGCGCGCCAGCACGCCAAGGGTTTTGCCGAGCGGTTCCACGGAACCCCGCTGCGCATCCGCCAGTTGTCGCGCTTTGTCCCGGCGCGCGAGGCGGCGGAGACGAAAAAGGGGCTGGCCTCGGGCGACGTGAACATCGTCGTCGGCACCCACGCCCTGCTGGCCAAGGGGATCAGCTTCGCCAACCTCGGCCTGCTGATCATCGACGAGGAGCAGCACTTTGGCGTCCAGCACAAGGAGCGGCTGAAGGCGCTGCGCGCCGATGTGCATGTGCTGACCATGACCGCGACGCCGATCCCGCGCACCCTGCAACTCGCCATGTCGGGTGTGCGCGAATTGTCGATCATCGCCACGCCCCCCGCCGACCGGCTGGCGGTGCGCAGCTATGTCACGCCATGGGACGCGGTGACGGTGCGCGAGGCGCTGCTGCGCGAACGCTATCGCGGCGGCCAGGCGTTCTTCGTCGTGCCGCGCATCGCCGATCTGCCCGAGGTGGAGCGCTTCCTGCGCGAGCAGGTGCCCGAAGTGACCTATGTGGTGGGCCACGGCCAGATGGCGGCGGGCGAGCTCGACCAGCGGATGAACGCCTTCTACGACGGGCAATACGACGTGCTGCTGGCCACCACGATCATCGAGTCGGGCCTCGACATCCCCACCGCCAACACGCTGATCGTGCATCACGCCGACATGTTCGGGCTGGCGCAGCTTTATCAGATCCGGGGCCGGGTGGGGCGGTCGAAGGCGCGCGCCTACGCCTATTTCACCACCGACCCGAAAAAGCCGATGACCGACGGGGCCGCCAAGCGGCTGAAGGTGCTGGGCAGTCTCGACATGCTGGGCGCGGGCTTCACGCTCGCCTCGCACGATCTCGACATTCGCGGCGCGGGCAACCTGCTGGGCGAGGAGCAGTCGGGCCATGTGCGCGAGGTCGGCTTCGAGCTGTATCAGGACATGCTCGAGGAGACGATCGCCAGGATGCGCGCGGGCGAGATCGAGGGGCTGGCCGAGGCGGGCGAGACCTGGGCGCCGCAGATCAACCTCGGCGCGCCGGTGCTGATCCCCGAGGCGTATGTCGCCGATCTCGACGTGCGTCTTGGCCTCTACCGCCGCCTGTCGGGCTTCGAGACGCGCGCCGAGCTGGAGGGCTTCGCGGCGGAGCTGCACGACCGCTTCGGCAAGCCGCCGGCGGAGGTGGAGACGCTGCTGCGCATCGTGCGCATCAAGACGCTGTGCCGTCAGGCGGGCGTGGCCAAGCTCGACGGCGGGCCGAAGGGCGCCACCATCCAGTTCCGCAACGACCATTTCGCCAACCCCGCCGGTCTGGTCAGCTTCATCCAGAACCAGCGCGGGCTGGCGCAGGTGAAGGGCGTCAAGCTGATCGTGCGCCGCGACTGGAGCGAGACCGAAGACCGTCTGCGCGGCGCCTTCGCGATCGCGCGCGATCTGGCGAGGCTGGCGCGCCCCGACAAGGCCGCCGCCTGAGAAGATGTGAGAGAATGCCCGACCTGGCGAAAAGTGCGCAGAATCGCCAAACGATTTCAAAGGGCTTTCTTTCGCAACTTCGATCCTTTCATAAACGCTGAGGCGAAACCTGCGGTTAACGCCGCAGCGCCTAGTGTCGCGCTTGAACGCGCGGCCCCTCCGACGTCGCGCCGGAGGCGACGGACATGGCGGGCATCGGCGGCGGCGACCTGATCGCCTTTCTCACGCAGACCCATGATTTCGGGAATGTGCTGGCCGCCGTGGTGGTGGCGCTGCTGTCCGCCGCCGCCGGGTTTCGCGCGCTCCAGTTCGTTCTCGGCGCCGAGCGGGGCGCGGTCTGGGCGCCGATGGCGATGGCGGCGTTCGGGCTGGGGGTGTGGGCG
Source organism: uncultured Rhodobacterales bacterium (assembly GCA_964599185.1). Classification (GTDB taxonomy): domain Bacteria; phylum Pseudomonadota; class Alphaproteobacteria; order Rhodobacterales; family Rhodobacteraceae; genus Rubrimonas. The sequence goes on from CAZRFB010000246.1 coordinate 2,119, forward strand.
ACGCATTTCGTGGCGATGCTGGGCTATCGCCCCGATCTGGCGCTGGGCTTCACCGTGTCGGGCATCGCGCTGTCGGCGGGCGTCGCCGTGGCGGGGATCGGCGGCGCGCTGCTGCTGGGCGCGCGGCTGCGCTCGGGCGCGGGCGACGCGCTGGGCGGCGCCGGGGCGGGCGCGGCGGTGGCGGCGATGCACGCGCTGGGCGTGGCGGGGCTGACCGGCTGCGCCCCGGTCGCCGCGCTGCCCGCCTCCGCGCTTGGCGCCTTGTTCGGCGGGATTGGCGCTGCGGCGGCGCTGCGCGCGCTGCGCCGCGCGCAGGGCTTTCCGCTGTGGTCGGCGCTGTGGCTGAGCCTGGGCGTCGCCGGGCTGCACTTCACCGCCGTCGCGGGCCTGCGGCTTGAGCGGATCGGCGAGCGGGCGGGCGAGGGCCTGTCGCGCGCGGCGGTGGAGCCGCTGACGCTGATCGCAAGCCTTGGCCTTGCGGCGGCGTTCATCGTGCTGACGCTTATCGAGGCGCGGCGCGACACCGCGCAGCGCAAGCTGGCGGCGGTGGCGCTCAACATCCATGACGCGGTGCTGATCCTCGATCCGCAGTCGCGCGCGACCTGGGTCAATCCGGCGCTGACGCGGCTGACCGGCGCCGATCTGGGCGCGCTGCGGGGTCGCTGCGCCATCGCGGCGCTGATGGGGGCGGAGCGCGACCCGCAGGCGGTGGACGCGCTGCGGCTGGCCGTGGCGCGCGGCGCGGCGGAGACGCGCGAGGTCCGGCTGGAGGATCGCGGCGGCGCCGCCGTCTGGGTGGAGGCGGCGGTAAGCCCGGTGCGCGACGCGGCGGGCGCGCTGGCGGGCGCGATCCTGGTGCTGCACGACGTCTCCGAAGCCAAGGCGCGCGAGATGGCGCTGATCACGGCGCGGGAGGAGGCGGAGCAGTCGCGGCGCTGGTTGCTGGCCGCGCTCGACGCGATGCCGCTGGGGCTGGCGATCTTCGACGCCGAGGGGCGTCTGGCGCTGTGCAACGCGCCCTATCGCGCGCTCAACCCCGGTCTTGAGGACGCGCTGATCCCCGGCGCGGCCTTCGTCGGCCTCCTCGCCGCCACGGTGGCGCGCGGCCTGCGCGACATCGGCGACGCCGACCCGCAGGCGTGGGTCGGCGCGGAGATCGCGCGCGCCCGCGCCCCCGGCGGCGCCGAGTCGGAGATTGCGCTGATCGACGGGCGGCGGGTCTGGAAGCGCACCCTCGCCATGGCCACCGGCGAGACGCTGGCGCTGCGCATCGACGTGACCGACCGCGTGCTGCGCGAGGCGGAGCTGGCGCAGACCCGCGACAAGGCGCTTGCGGCCTCGCGCGCCAAGTCCGAGTTCATCTCGGTGATGAGCCACGAGTTGCGCACGCCGCTGAACGGGGTGCTGGGCTTCGCCGGGATCCTCGCGTTCTCAGGGCTGAGCGACGAGCAGAAGAAGCATGTGGACCGCATCACCGAGTCGGGCGGGCTGCTGTTGACCCTGCTCAACGACATCCTCGACGCGGCGGCGCTGGAGGCTGACCGGGTGACGCTGGAGGCGGCGCCGGTGCGGCTCGCCGATCTGGTCGCGGAGGTGGCGCGCGTCCACCGTGCGGCGGCCGAGGCGAAGGGCCTTGCGCTGACCGCCGACGTCGCCGCCGACGCGCCGGAGACGGTGACCGGCGACGCCGCCCGGCTGCGCCAGATCCTCGCCAACCTCATGGGCAACGCGGTCAAGTTCACCGAGAGCGGCGCGGTCAGCCTGCGGGTGCGACCGGGGCGGGCGCGCGGCGCGGGCGTCGAGATCGTCTATGAAGTGCGCGACACCGGCGTCGGCATCGCGCCCGAGGCGATGGCGACGCTGTTTGACGCTTATGCGCAGGCCGACAGCTCGATGACGCGCCGCTTCGGCGGCGTAGGGCTGGGGCTGACCATCTGCCATCGTCTGACCGCGCTGATGGGCGGGCGTATCGAGGTCGAAAGCGCGCCGGGCAAGGGCGCGCTGTTCCGCGTGAGCATCCCGCACCGGCCCGCGCAGGCCGCGCCCGCGCCCGCGCCGCTGCGCTTCGCCGCGCGCGGGTGAGGGCGCGCGGGTGACGCTGGCGCCGGAGGCGGCGCTGCGCGCGCGGCGTCAGGCGCGCTGGCTCGACGGATCGCGGCCCTGGCGCGGCTACGCCTTCGCGCTGGCGTCGATGGCGGCGGTCGATCTGGCGCTGTCGGGGCTGTTCGTGACGCTGGCGGGGCGGCCCGCCGCGATCCTGCTGCGGCTGCCGGAGATCGCGGTGATCCTGCTGGGGCTGAACCTGTGCGGCGGCTGGCTGCTGTTTCGCCCCGTGGCGCGCTGGCTGGACGGGCGCGGCCCGGCGGAGGCGGCGCTGGCCCGGCTGGCGCGGCTGACGGCGTGGACCGGCTGGTGGGCGGTGGCGGTGGCGGCGGTGTTCGCGGTCTCGTCGTTTCTGGTCATGCCGTTCGCGGTCTATGGCCTCGCGCCGACGCCCGAGACGCTGGCGATCCTGTTCGCCCGCGCGCTGGCGTGGAGCGTGCTGCTGCCCTACGTCGCCTATTTCCTCGCCGCCGACCATGTGCGCCGCCTGCGCCGCCTGATCTTCGCGCGCCACGGCCTGTCGGCGGCG
>CAZRFB010000247.1:0-7697 GCA_964599185.1 uncultured Rhodobacterales bacterium
CGTGACGCCGGGCTACCAGAACAACCCCAAGGCCAACGCCGAGAACTGGACCGACGGCTGGTTTCGCACCGGCGATCAGGGCGTGATGGACGCCGACGGCTTTCTGTCGATCAACGGGCGGCTGAAGGAGATCATCAACCGCGGCGGCGAAAAGGTTTCCCCGCGCGAAGTGGACGACGTGCTGATGGAGCACCCCGCCGTGGCGCAGGCGCTGACCTTCGCCCTGCCGCACGACAAGCTGGGCGAGGAGGTCGCCGCCGTGATCGTGCTGCGCGAGGGCGCGCAGGCCGACGCGCGCGCCTTGCGCGACTTCGCCGCGCAGTCGCTCGCCGCGTTCAAGGTGCCGCGCGAGATCATCTTCATGGACGAGATCCCCAAGGGCGCCACCGGCAAGCTGCAGCGCATCGGGCTGGCGCAGAAGCTGGGGCTGGCCTGATGAAGATCTGCGTGTTCGGCGCCGGGGCCATCGGCGGCTATCTGGCGGTGCGGCTGGCCAACGCGGGGCAGGATGTCTCGGTGGTGGCGCGCGGGCCGAATCTGGCCGCGATCAGGGAGCACGGCCTGCGGCTGCGCATCGGCGGGGCGGAGGAGGTCGCGCGCGTGACCGCCACCGACGACGCCGCCGCGCTGGGGCCGCAGGACTATGTCATCGTCACGCTCAAGGCGCATTCGCTGCCGCCGATCGTGGACCAGATGAAGCCGCTGTTCGGCCCCGACACCGCGTTCGTGACCGCGATGAACGGCGCGCCCTACTGGTATTTCCACGGGCTGCCCGGCCACGAAGGGCGGCGCGTGGCGGCGGTGGACCCCGGCGGCGTGGTCTCCGCCGCGATTCCGGCCGACCGCGCCATCGGCTGTGTGGTCTATCCCGCCTGCGAGGCGCCGGAACCGGGCGTGGTCGAGCACATCGATGGCGACCGCTTCACGCTGGGAGAACCCGACGGGTCTCGCTCGCTTCGCGTCGAGGCGCTGTCGAAGGCGCTGATCGCGGCGGGGTTCAAGGCCCCGGTTCGCCCGCGCATCCGCGACGAGATCTGGGTCAAGCTATGGGGAAACCTCGCCTTCAACCCGCTGTCGGCGTTAACCTGTGCTACGCTCGACGTGCTTGCGACCGATTCGGGCACCCGCCGCGTGGCGCGGGCGATGATGCTGGAGGGGCAGGCCGTCGCGGAGGCGCTGGGCGTGAAATTTCCCATCGACGTTGACAAGCGCATCGAGGGCGCGGCGGGCGTCGGCGCGCACAAGACCTCGATGCTGCAGGATCTTGAGCGCGGCCGCCCGATGGAGATCGACGCGCTGGTGACGGCGGTGACCGAACTTGGCCGGGTGGCAGGCGTGACGACGCCGACCATCGACACGGTGCTGGCGCTGGTGCAGGCGCGCGCCCGGGTCGCGGGCTGCTACAGCGGATGAAGGGGCCGGTTGCGATCATCGGCGCCGGGATGGCGGGGCTGACCGCCGCCCGCGCCCTGACCGCAGCCGGGCTATCGGTCACGGTCTATGAAAAAAGCCGCGGGATCGGCGGCAGGCTGGCGACGCGCCGCACCCGCGGCGGGCTCGACTTCGACCACGGCGCGCCGGGGGTGTCGCCGGGCGTTTCCGCCTTCGACGCCTTTCTGCGCGACGCGGCGGCGGCGGGCGACGCGGCGCCGTGGCGCGACTGGATCACCGGCGCGCCGGGGATGAGCGCGCTGCCGCGCAGCCTGGCCGAGGGGCTGGACATCCGCTTCGAGACCGCCGTGGAGGCGGTGACGCCGCTGCCGGGCGGCTGGAGCGTCAACGGCGCCGCCTATCCGGCGGTGATCTGCACCGCCCCGGCGCCGCAGACCGCGCGCATCTGCGGCGCCATTCCCGCCATCGCGCGCGTCGCCGCCACGGCGCGGATGACGCCCTGCTGGGCGATCATGGCGGCGTGGGACTGCGGCCCGCGCCAGATCGCGAGCCTCGCGCCGCCGCTGGCGGACGCATGGCGCATGGCCGACAAGCCGCAGCGCGCGCCGACGCCGGAGCGCTGGGTGGCGCACGCCGCGCTCGACTGGACGCTGACCAATCTGGAGCGGGAGAAAGGCGCGGTCGCGCCCGAGCTGCTGGCGGCGCTGGCCGCGTCGCTGGGCCTCGCCCCCGGCGATGCGATCCACGCCGCCGCGCACCGCTGGCGCTACGCCCGCGTGGCCGAGCCGGTGGGGCGTCCTTGCGTGGCGGTCGGCGGCATCGTGGCGGCGGGCGACTGGCTGCTGGGGCCGGACGCCAGCGACGCCCACGCCTCGGGCCTTGCGGCGGCGGCGGCGATCCTAAGCCGATAGCGAAGCGCCTCACGCCCCCCGGCGCAGCGCTGCGGTCTGCACCGGCGCGTCCCACAGCCGGGTGATCTCGCCGTCCAGCCGCGTCAGCGTCACCGAGGCGCCCGCCATCTCAAGCGAGGTGCAGTAATTGCCGACCAGCGACCGCCCGATCAGCAGGCCGCGCTCGGCGCAGAGCCGGGCGCAGGCGTCATAGACCAGGTAAAGCTCCATCAGCGGCGTGCCGCCGAGGCCGTTGACGAACAATAGCACCTCCTCGCCATGCCTCAGCGCGCGGTCCTCGCAGATCGCCGCAATCATCTCCGCCGCCAGCGCGTCGGCGTGATCGAGCGCGGCGCGGCGGCGGCCCGGCTCACCGTGGATGCCGACGCCCATTTCGATTTCGCCCTCGCCCAGCGTGAAGGTCGGCGCGCCCGCCGCAGGCACCGTGCAGCTGCTCAGCGCCAGCCCCATGCTGCCCGAAGCCTCCGCCACGCGGCGGCCCAGCGCGGCGCAGGTCGCCAGATCGGCGCCCTGCTCCGCCGCCGCGCCGACCACCTTTTCAACCACGATGGTTCCCGCCACGCCCCGGCGGCCCTGACTGTGCAGCGAGCTCTCCACCGCCACGTCGTCCTGCACCAGCACGGTGGCCGAGGGGCCGGGGCGCATCTCCGCCGCCATCTCGAAGTTCATCACGTCGCCGGCGTAGTTCTTGACGATCCACAGCACGCCCGCGTCGCCGTCCATGGCGTCGGCCGCCGCGATCATCTGGTCGGGGGTGGGCGAGGTGAACACCTCGCCGGGGCAGGCGGCGTCGAGCATCCCGTAGCCGACGAAACCCGCGTGCATCGGCTCATGCCCAGAGCCGCCGCCGGAGATCAGCGCGACCTTGCCCTGCTTCGCCCCGCCGCGCCGCGCGACGAAGGTCGGGTCGTGCGACACCGTGACCACGTCGGCATGGGCGAGGCCGAAGCCGCGCAAGCTCTCGCTCAGCACGTCGCCGACGGCGTTGATCAGTTTTTTCATGGCGAAGCCCCCCTGTCCTCTCAGCTTTTCTTCGTGTGCTGCGCCAGCCGGATCACGCGGTCAGCGAAATCGCGGATCGCGTCCTCCACCTCGCGGCGCACGGCGGGGTCGGCGAAAGGCGGCAAGGCGATGCGCAGGCCGTCGCGCTCCACCGCCGCCAGCTCCTCGATCGCCACCGCCTGCGCCGGATGCGCGCGGCCATAGAGCGCCAGGAACTGCGCCTGCTCCTCCGCCGAGAAATGGCAGGTGCGAAACAGCGACGGGATATGCTGCGCGGGCAGCGGCACGCGCAGGCCGGGGTTGGTGATCTGGCTGATGAAGCTGGGATGGGTGCCGAACGCCGCCGCCATCCGCCGCCGCGTGCCCGAAGGGCGGCGCGCCACCAGCTCGCGCAGCAGGCGCTTGTAGGCCGCCACCGGGTCGTCGGTCTCCGCGCTCACGCAACCCGCCCGATGGCCAGCTTGACCGCGCCGACCTGCGCAGGCCCGCAGGACAGCGTCTCCAGCCCCAGCCCCAGCAGCGCGCCGATCAGCGCGGGGCTGGACGCCATGTCGCCGCACAGACTCACCTCGACCCCCCGCGCCTTGCCCGCCGCCACTGTGCGCCCGATCAGCGCCAGCACCGCAGGATTGCGCGGATCGGCGAGATGCGCCACCCCTGGATTGTCGCGCGCGGCGGCCATGACATACTGCACAAGGTCGTTGCTGCCGATCGAGTAGAAATCCGCGTCGAAATCCGCCGCGGTCAGCGCCGCCGCCGGGGTTTCGACCATGATGCCCAGCGGGGGCCGCGCATGGGCCGCGCCCGCCGCCGCAAGCTGGGCGCAGGCCGCGTCGAGATGGGCGCGCGCCTCCTCAAGCTCCTGCGGGATGGTCACCATCGGCAGCATGACCTTGAGCGGCCCCAGCGCCGCCGCGCGGGCCAGCGCGCGCAGCTGCGTGCGGAACACCGCCGGGCGGCGCAGCGACAGCCGCAGGCCGCGAAGCCCCAGAAACGGATTGCTTTCGCCGTCCACGGTCACGCCGGGGATCGGCTTGTCGCCGCCCGCGTCGAGCGTGCGGATGGTGACGGGCCGCCCCTGCGCCCACGCCAGAATCCGCGCATAGACCGCCAGTTGCGCGTCCTCGTCGGGCGCGGCGGCGCCGTGGAACAGGAACTCGGTGCGCGTCAGCCCGACGCCGTCGCAGATTTGCGGCGACAGGCTGTCGAGCAGCGCGGGGTCATCGACGTTGATCAGCACGCGCACCGCCGCGCCGCCTGCGGTGACGGCGGGCCGCAGGGCGGCGGCGGCGCTTTCCGCGCGCCCGGCGGCGCCCGCCGCGCGCCGCGCGGCGAAGGCGGCGCGGGTGCACGCGGAAGGGTTCTCGATCAGCGCGCCTGCGTCGGCGTCGAGCGCCACCAGCGCGCCGTCCGCGCTGTGCGCCGCCGCCTCCAGCCCCACCACCAGCGGCACGCCGCGCGCCCGCGCCAGGATCGCCACATGGCCCGCCGCGCCGCCGCCGGTCAGCGCCGCGCCGCCCAGCCGCGACCAGTCGAGCGCGAGAAACGCCGAAGGGCTGAGATCGTCGGCGAGCGCCACCGCGCCCTCGGGCGGCGCCGCCTGCGCGACCGCCGCGCCCGACAGGCAGGCCAGCACCCGGTCACGCAGGTCGCGCAGGTCGGCGGCGCGGGCCGACAGCACGGCGTCGCCCTGATCGCCATAGGCCGCGATCTCGGCGTCGAACGCCTCGGCCCACGCCGCCTCAGCCGCGCGGCCCTGCGCGATGGCGGCGAAGGCGGGGGCGAGCATGTCGTCGTCCTCCAGCAGCATCGCCTGAAATTCAAGGATGTCGGCGCCGTCCGCGTCGGCGGCGGCCATCAGCGCGCCCAGTTGCGCGCCCGCCGCCGCCAGCGCCGCGCGCAGCGCCGCGTCCTCCTCGGCGGGAGCGCCCGCCTCGCGCGCCGCGCGCGCTGCGGCTGGGGCTGCGGGCCGCCACGCCGGGCCGACCGCGACGCCGCCGACGACGCCCGCGCCCCGGATCACCCGTTCCGGCGGTTCAGCCGTCATTGAAATTGGCGTCCACCAGCGCCAGCAGCGCCGCCAGCGCGTCCGCCGCGTCCGCCCCCGCCGCGCGCACGCTCAGCGGCGTCTCATGGCCCGCGCGCAGCTTCATCACCGCGTTGGGCGACTTGGCGTTGACCCATGCCGCGCCGCCCTCGGCGCGCACCTCCACCGCCGCCGAGAACCGCTTGGCGAGCTTGGTCAGCTTCACCGCCGGGCGCGCGTGCAGCCCGGTGGGATCGCGGATCACCGCCGCGCCCTCGATCCACTCCAGCGCCCCGGTCATGCCTGAAAATCCTCCGCCGTGGCGCGCACCGTGTCGAGGTCGGAGCCGCCCGCCGCCTCGGTGGCGGCCATCACCGCGCCCTCCACCACCGGCGCGTTGCAGATCGCGACACGCGCCGCCCGCGCGGCGCCCAGCATCTCGATGGCCATTTCGCTGTTGGTCTCCGCCCCGCCCAGATCGACCAGCACCGCCACGCCCTTGTCGCTCCAGACGCTTTCGATCGCCGCCATGATCGCGGCGACATCGGTGCCCAACCCGCCGTCGGGGTCGCCGCCGCAAAAGGCCACGCGCACCTCGTCGCCGACCATCTGGCGCACCATGTCCGCCGCGCCCTCCGCCACCTTGGCCGAGTGCGACACGATCACGACCGACACATTCCCGCTCATAGCCCCTCCGCCACATCGCAGACCACATCCACCAGCAGCGCCGAAGACCGCGCGCCGGGGTCGAGGTGGCCGATGGACCGCTCCCCCAGAAACGCCGCGCGCCCCTTGGTCGCGCGCATCGCCCGCGTCGCCTCCAGCCCCGCCGCCGCCGCCGCGCGCGCCTCGGCGGCGCCGCCGCCCGCCGCCAGCGCGGCGTGGACCGGCGCCAGCGCGTCGAGCATGGTCTTGGCGCCCACGTCCGACTTGCCGCGCGCCTTGACCGCCGCGATCCCCGCCGCCAGCAGCGCCGCCGCGCCGCACGCGTCGCGCGGCGCCGCCTCCGCCGCCTTGCCCATCGCCATCAGCGCGGAGCCATAGAGCGGCCCGGACGCGCCGCCAACCTTCATCACCAGCGTCATGCCCGCCTTTTGCAGCGCGGCCCCGAACGGCAGCGCCGCGATCTCCGGCGCCGCCTCGGCCAGCGCCTTGAAGCCGCGCGCCATGTTCAGCCCGTGGTCGCCGTCGCCGACCGCCTGATCCAGCGCGGTCAGTTCCCCGGCATGGGCCGCGATGGCGGCCTCGGCGCGGGCGATCAGGGCGGCGATGAGGTCGGCGTCTGTCACTTCTGCCCTCGTCAGCTGCGGATGCGACGGCCCGCGCCGTCGAAGAACAGCGGCGCGCGCGCCGCCACGGTCAGCGCGTCGCCGGCCTTCGCGCGTGTGTGCGGCGCGGTCAGCGTCACCAGATCATGGCCGTTGACCCGCAGGTGCAGCCGGGTCTGATCGCCAAGATGCTCGACGCGGGTCACGCGGGCGGGGGTGGCGGCCACGGCGTCGCCGCCCAGCGCGATATGCTCGGGGCGCAGGCCCATGGTCACGGCGCCCGCCGGATGCGGCGCGGCGCCGAACAGGTCCACCGGCGCAAGGTTGATGCGCGGCGCGCCCAGCCTTGCCGCCACCGCCACGCTGTCGGGGTCGGCGTAGATCGCGCGCGGCGGGCCGAATTGCGCCAGCCGTCCGCCCTCCAGCACGCCGACATGGGTGGCCATGGTCATCGCCTCGGTCTGGTCGTGGGTGACGTAGAGCATGGTGGCGCCCAGCTCGGCCTGGATGCGCTTCAGCTCTACCCGCAGATCGGCGCGCAGCTTGGCGTCGAGCGAGGACAGCGGCTCGTCCATCAGATACACCGCCGGGCGGCGCACCAGCGCGCGGCCGATGGCGACGCGCTGCATCTCGCCGCCCGACAACGCGGTGGCCTTGTTGTCGAGCTTGTGCGGGATGCGCAAGAGCGCCGCCACGTTCTCGACCGCCCGCGCGATCTCGGCCTCGCTGCGCGGGCGCAGCGGCGAGCGCAGCGGAAAGGCGAGGTTTTCGCGCACAGTCAGGTGCGGATAGAGCGAATATTGCTGGAAAACCATCGCCACGTCGCGCTGCGCGGGCGTCTCGCGGCTCACGTCGCGCCCGGCGATATGCACCGATCCGGCGTCGGCGCGCTCCAGCCCCGCGACCACCCGCAGCGTGGTGGTCTTGCCCGCCCCGGTCGGCCCCAGCAGCACCACGAAGGCGCCGTCGGGCACGGTCAGCGACACCGCGTCGAGCGCCACATCGGCGCCGAAGCGTTTCGTCACGCCCTCAAGCCGCACCTCAGCCACGATGCGCCCCCTCATGCAGCGCGCTGGGCAAGGCGCGGCCCGTGGCGGC
>CAZRFB010000248.1:0-20543 GCA_964599185.1 uncultured Rhodobacterales bacterium
GGTGCATCTGCGCCACGGCGGCGACCAGCGCCAGACCCAGCCCGGCGCCGCCGTCGCCCCGGCTGGGGTCAAGCTGGCTGAAGCGGGTCAGCACGCGGGCGCGCTCGGCCTCCGGCACGCCGGGGCCGTGATCGGCGACGCTGAACACCGCGCGCCCGCCCTCGCGCCGCGCGGTCAGCGTGATGGGGCCTGCGCCCTTCGCGTGGATCAGCGCGTTGTCGATCAGGTTGCTGACCGCCTGCGCCAGCAGTTGCGGGTGGCCCTGCACCACCACGCCCGGCGCCGCCGCGCAGCGCATCGCGGCGCCGCGCTCCTCGGCGGCGGCTGCGTAGAGGTCGGCCATGTCGCGCGCCAGCGCGCCCAGGTCGATCGGCGCGAACTGATCGGCGCCCACCCCCGCCTCGACGCGCGAGATCTCCAGCAGCGCCGAGGAGGTCGCCAGCACCGTCTCCGCCTCGCCCAGCGCCCGCTCGATGCGGGCGCGGCGCTCGTCGGGCGCGGCGGTCTCGTCCAGCGCGGCCTCCAGATGGCGGCCCAGCCTGCCCAGCGGGGTGCGGATGTCGTGCGCCAGACTGTCAGTGACCATGCGCAGGTCGCCCACCAGCGCGGCGATGCGGTCGAGCATGGCGTTCAGCGTCTCCGCCAGCCGGTCGAACTCGTCGCCCGCGCCGCGCAGCGGCACGCGCTGCTCCAGCGCGCCGCCCATGATGCGCCGCGCCGCGCGGTCGATCTCGGCGATGCGCGACAGCACCAGCCGGGTGAGCAGCCAGCCGGTGCCCAGCGCCAGCGCGGCGGTCACCGCCAGCGCCCAGCTCAGCGCGCGGATCAGCGTGCGGTCGAAGGCGGCGCGCGCCGCCACGTCGCGCCCCACCAGCAGCCTCTCGCCCCCCGCCAGCCGCAGCGCGGCGCCGGAGATCGTGGTGGGGGCCTCGGCGCCGACGCGGTAGAGCTGGAGCGTCACCCATCCCGGCCCCGGCGCCGCGTCGGCGGGCCAGCGCGCCAGGTTGCCCGCGATCCGCGCGCCGCCGGGCGTGGCCAGCAGATAGACCGCGTCGCGGCCCTCGGGGCGGCTGGCGGGCGTCTCAAGGCGGCGGGTGATGGCGCGCGCCAGCCCCGCCGCGCCGCCGCGCGCATAGTCGTCGGCCAGCCCGCGCAGCTCCGCCTCCACCACCTGCCGCGCCTCGGCGTCGATCACCCCGCCCGCCGACCAATAGACGAAGCCTAGCGCCAGCCCGGTCGAGAACGCCGCCGCGATCAGATAGGCCGCGATCAGCCGCGAGGTGGCGTTGCGCAGCATGGGCTCAGGCGCCCGCGCTCATCATGTAGCCCGCGCCGCGCACGGTGCGGATCAGCGGCGCCTCGCCCTCGGCGTCGATCTTGCGGCGCAGGCGGCTGATGTGCACGTCGATCACGTTGGTCTTGGGGTCGAAGCGATAGTCCCAGACGCCTTCCAGCAGCATGGTGCGCGTCACCACGCGGCCCTGCCTGCGCATCAGGAATTCGAGCATCTGGAACTCGCGCGGCTGCAGCGGCACGCGCCGGTCGCCGCGCACAGCCTCGCGCGCGATCAGGTCCAGCGTCAGCGGCCCGCAGACAAGCGCCGTCTCGCTGGCGGGCGCGGCGTCGGCGGGGCGGCGCAGCACCGCCTCCAGCCGCGCCTCCAGCTCGGCGAAGGCGAAGGGCTTCACCAGATAGTCGTCGGCCCCCGCGCGCAGGCCGCGCACCCGCTCATCGGTCGCGCTCATCGCGGTCAGCAGGATGGCGGGCGCCGCCACCCCCGCCGCGCGCGCCGATTTCAGCAGCGACAGCCCGTCGAGATCGGGCAGCATCCGGTCGAGCAGCAGCGCGTCGAAACCGCCGCCGGTGGCCAGATACAGGCCCTCGCGGCCCGATCCGGTGGTCTCCACCAGATAGCCCGCCTCGCCAAGGCCCTTGGCCAGATAGGCGCGGGTCTCGGCGTCGTCCTCGACGATGAGGATGCGGCGGGTCATGGTCGGTTCTTTCAATGCGGGCGGACGAAACGTCATCGTCGCAAATATCATAAAGCAAAAATGCGCGACCGGCGCCGACAACGGCGCCGGTCGTCCTTTCCTGCTTCTGCGGCGTCAGGCCAGCGGCACGCCGACGAACAGCCGCGCCGAACCGCGCGCGATCTGCACCAGCAGGGCGCGCTCCGAGGTCTCCGCCGCCGTCGCGAAGTCCTGCGGCGAGGCGACCGCCGTCTCGCCCACGCGCAGGATCACGTCGCCGGGGCGCAGGCCTGCGGCGGCCGCCGCGCCGTCGGGCTCCACCGCCGTCACCACCACGCCGCCGGCGTCGGGCGCAAGCCCCGCCGCGTCGCGCATCTCGGGCGTCAGCGCCGCCACCGCGGCGCCAAGCCGCGCCGAGGCGACGGCGGCGGGCGCAGTGTCGGGCGCGTCGGGCGCCGCCTGGGCCGCGCTCTCAAGCCGCCCCACGGCCATCTCCACCGTCGTTTCGGCGCCGTCGCGCAGCACCGTCATCGCCACCGTCGCCCCGGCCCGCGCGGCGCCCACCAGCTTTGGCAGGTCGCGGCTCTGGGTCACCGGCTTGCCGTCGAACGACAGGATCACGTCGCCGGGCCGCAGCACGCCGTTGGCGGGCGCGCCTTCGACCAGATCGGCCACCAGCGCGCCGCGCGCCGTCTCCATGCCCAGCGCCTGCGCGATGTCGGGCGTCACGGTCTGGATCGACACGCCCAGCCAGCCGCGCTCCACCGCGCCATGCTCGCGCAGCTGCGCCACCACGGTCGAGACCACGTTGGACGGAATGGCGAAGCCGACGCCCACCGAGCCGCCGCTGGGCGAGTAGATCGCGCTGTTCACGCCCACAACCTCGCCGGCCATGTTGAACAGCGGCCCGCCCGAGTTGCCGCGGTTGATGGCGGCGTCGGTCTGGATGAAGTCCACATACGGCCCGGCGTTGATGTCGCGCGCCAGCGCCGAGACGATGCCCCGCGTCACCGTGCCGCCGAGGCCGAACGGATTGCCGACCGCGATCACGTCCTCGCCCACGCGCACGGCGTCGCTGTCGCCCAGCGTGACATGGGCCAAGCCGGTCGCCGCGACCTTGAGCAGCGCGAGGTCGGAGCGCGGGTCGGTCCCGACCACGGTCGCCTCAAGCTCGCGCGCGTCGGGCAGCCGCACGGTGACGCGCGCGGCGTCCTCGACGACATGGTTGTTGGTGATGATGTAGCCGTCGCTCTCCAGCACAAAGCCTGACCCTTGCGCCGCGCCGCGCGGGCCGGAGCGCGGGCCGCCGTGCGGGCCGTCAGGCATGGGAACGCCGCCCGGCGGGCCGAAGCGGCGGAAGAACTCCTCGAACGGCGTGCCTTCGAACGGCGAGCGCCCCTGGCTCTGCGCGCCTTGCGGGCCCTGCGCCTGTTCGGCGAGCACCGTCACCACGGCGGGGCTGACCTGTTCGACAAGATCGGCGACCGCGCCGGGGCGCCCTTCGGCCTCGGCCTGCGGCGTCCAGATCAGCGCGCCCACGGCCAGCGCGCCGAAGGTCGCCATGGCCAGATTGCGCGCCGCGCCCGCGCGCGGCTTGGGGAAAACGGGTCTCTCGGTCATGCTGTGCCACCCTGTTCCTGCTGCAGGCGTTCCAGTCCGGCGGAACGCATCGCGGGGTCAGATAGGCGCGCGCGATGAAACCCGGTTTGCCGCCGGATTAAAGTTTTTTCATGTGCTGCGGTGCGGGTTTTGCGCTTGCATTCCGATCGCGGCGCGGCGTTGATCGGGGCGGCGGAACGGATGGGAGACGCGATGACGCGCCGATTGCTGAGGGCCGCGCGATGGGCCGCCACGCTGACGGTCGCCGTGCTGGCGACCATCCTCGGCGTGCGCGCCTATGACGCGTTTCGCGGCCCGCCGCTCGACCCCTGGCATGTGATCGCGCCAGACGACCTCGACGCCGGGGAGATCGCGGGGCTTGACTGGGCGGGGTGGCTGAGCGCCGAGGACCGCGTGTTCGCCGAGGTGCGCGACCGCGTGACGCTGACGCTCGCGCCGCAATACCGCTCGCAGGTCAACCGCTATTTCGCCGACAGCCCGGTGTATCCGGGCGGGTTCAAGCAGGACTGGAACCGCTCCTACGTCATGGCGCCCGAGGGGCCGCCGAAGGGGGCCGTGGTGCTGCTGCACGGGCTGACCGACGCGCCCTATTCGATGCGCCACATCGCCCGGCGCTATAGCGAGATCGGCTTTGTCGCCGTGGTTCCCCGGATGCCAGGCCATGGCACGGTGCCCGCCGCGCTGACGGTGGTGGAATGGGAGGACTGGCTGGCCGCCACCCATCTGGCCGTGCGCGAGGCTGCGCGGCTGGCGGGGCCGGGGGCGCCGCTGCATCTGGTGGGCTTCTCCAACGGCGGCGCGCTGGCGCTGAAATACGCGCTCGACGCGCTCGACGACCCCGCGCTGACGCCGCCCGCGCGCATCGTGCTGCTGTCGCCGATGATCGGCATCACCCGGTTTGCGCGCTTCGCCGGTCTGGCGGGCTGGCCCGCGATCTTTCCCGCCTTCGCCCGCGCGGCGTGGCTGGAGACCCTGCCCGAGTTCAACCCGTTCAAGTACAACTCCTTCCCGGTCAACGGCGGGCGGCAGGCGCACCTTCTGACCCGCGCCCTGCAGGACCAGATCGCCAGCCGCAGCCGTCGCGGCGGTCTGGCGCGGATGCCGCCGCTCATCGCGTTCCAGTCGGCGGTGGACAGCACGGTGAGCACCCGCGCCGTGATCACCGGGCTGTTCGCGCATCTGCCCGCCAACGGCTCGGAACTGGTGCTGTTCGACGTGAACCGGACCAACACCTTCAAGCCGCTGCTGGGCGCGAGTGCGGCGACCGCCGTCGCGCGGTTCACCCCGCCCGCGCCGCGCCCGTGGCGGCTGACGGTGATCGCCAACGCCGACCCGGTGACCAGCGCGGTGGTCGAGCGCGTGACCGAGGCGGGCGCGACGGTCGAGACGGCGCGGCCGCTTGGTGTGCGCTATCCCGACGACATCTATTCGCTGTCGCATGTCGCGCTGCCGTTTCCGCCGTGGGACGGCCTCTACGGCCTGCTGCCAGACCCCTTGGACGATTTCGGCATCAGGCTCGGCACGGCGCCGACGCGCGGCGAGACCGGCGCGCTGGACATTGCGCTGGAGTCGTTCCTGCGCATCGCCTCGAACCCGTTCTATGTGTACATGAACGACCGCTTGTTCGGCTTCGCCGCCGGACCGTGAGCCTTGCGCCCGGTTGCCGCAGCCGCTTCTCACCTATAGACGCAGCCTTGCTTCGCCGTTCGGCGCGCCGCGCGCCAGTTGAAAGAAAGATCGCCGCATGTTTCACGTCGATATTCCCAGTCCCGAAGCTTATCGCCGCCTCGCCGCCGTGCGCGCCGACGCCTGCGTGTCGATCTACGTCGAGACCACGCCGCTGACGCAGCAGGCCGACGCCAGCCGGATCGCGTTCCAGAACCTCGCGCGCGACGCGATGGCGCAGCTTGAGGCGGCGGGCTTTGACAAGCGCCGCGCGCTGGCGCTGGCCGAGCACTTCGACGACATCGCCGAGGATGACGACTTCTGGGCGGTGCAGGCGCGCAGCCTGGCGGTGCTGGCCACGCCCGACAGCGTGCGCACCTTTCGCCTCGCCAACCGGCTGACGCCCACGGCGCAGGTCTCCGACCGCTTCCACCTCAAGCCGCTGCTGCGCGCGATCACCTTCCCCCACGCGGGCTTTGTGCTGGCGCTGTCGGAGAACGATGCGCGGCTGGTGGCGTTCTCCGCCGACGGCGCGCCGCAGGAGGCGCGCGTGCCCGACATGCCGAAGGACGCCGCGAGCGCGGTCGGCAAATCGTCGATCAACGACCGCTCGCACTCGCGCCGGATCGCCGGGTCCGAAGGCCAGAAGGTGCGGCTGCGCCAGTATGCCCGCGCCGTCGAGGCCGCGCTGCGGCCGGTGCTGCGCGGCGAGACCGCGCCGCTGATCCTGGCGTGCAACCCGCCGCTTGAGCAGATTTTCCGTTCGGTGTGCAGCTATGCCCATCTGCTGGCCGACGGCTTCCATGAGGCGACGGATCGCTCGACCCCGGCCGAGCTCGCCGCCGCCGCGCGCCCGATCCTCGACGCCAGCTACGCCGCCGAAGTGGCCGATCTGCGCGCGCATTTCGCCGCACGGCTGGACCAGCGCCGCGCCACCACCGACGTTTCGCTGGCGGCGCGGGCGGCGGCGGCGGGCGCGGTCGAGGCGCTGCTGGTGGACATGGACAACGCCCTGCCCGGCCTGATCGACGAGACCACCGGCGAAGTGCTGTTCGCCGAGGCCGAGGGCGCCGACACCTATGGCGTCATCGACCAGATCGCCACGCTGGCGCTGAACACCGGCGCGCGCGTGCTGGCGGTGCGTCAGGAGGACATCCCCGAGGGCGCGCCGCTGGCCGCCGTGCTGCGCTACGCGATGTGACGCACAGGCGCGCGGGGAGACCGTCTCCGCGCGCCTATTTCGACTTCACGATCCCCGAGAACCCCGCCACCGCCAGCAGGCTCAGCGCCCAGCCCGCCAGCGTCAGGAAATAGCCGAAGGCCTTGCCCGCATAGCCCCATGCCGTGCGGGTGTCGGGCGCCCAGTAATCCTGCTGGCCGGTCTCCAGCGCCGGCAGCACCGCGTCCAGCGCATACATCCAGGGATTGAACTTCGGGAAGCTCGCCGCCTCGGGCTGCGCGAGAAAGCAGGCCAGCTGCGACTGGCCCGGCGCCGCCAGCCCGGCGCGCGTCTGGCCGAGCGAGGGCATCGCCAGCGTCTGCGCCGCCGGGACGCCGCACAGCGTCCACTCCGGCGCGCGCAGGAACACCGGCGCGTTGGGCCGCAGCGCCTCGCGCGCCTCGATGGTCGCGAACAGCGCGGCGCCGGAGGTCCAGAACAGCCCCAGCCAGACGAAGGCCAGCAGCGGCTCGCGGCCATAGCGGATGGTGATCGCCAGCAGCGCGTCCTTCAGCCACAGCGCCAGCCGGACAGCGCCCCAGCGGGCGCGGGCGCGGCGGGCGCGGCGTTGCAGCCGCTCCTTGGCGATCAGCACGCGCCGCGCATCCTCGCCGTGGCCCATCTCCTGCAGCACGCCCGCAAGGTGCTCGTAGGGCTGCGGCCAGAAATCCTCGCCCCAGCGCGCCGGATCCTGCCGCGACAGCCAGCGGATGCGGGTGCGCCCATCGACCGGCGCGGCGAGAAAGCCGCCGTAGATGCAGCGGTTCAGCAGCAGATCGCCCGGCCCCGGCCAGCTTTGCGGATCGTCCACGATGGCGCCCAGCGCGGCGCCGTTGAGGCTGAGCGCGCCCCTGATCGCGGTCTTGTCGCGCATGATGAACGCGCCCGCGATGATCGAGCGGTTCAGCGTGATCGCGGCGCCGCCCTCCTCCTCGAAACTACCGCCGCTCAGGTCGCAATCGCCGCTGACGCGCGCGTTCTTCATGCGGATCTCGCCGCGCACCGTGGCGACGCGCAGCGCGAAGTCGCCCTCGATGTCGCCGCCGGAGGCGTTCACGGCGATCGCGCCGGGCCGCTCGATCGCCGCGCCCACCATGTCGAGATCGGCGCCCAGCCGCGCGTCTGCCAGCATCACCCCGCCGCGCACCGTGGCGCCGCGCAGCAACACGCCGCCGCCCGTCCTCAGCCGCGCCGCGTCCAGCGCCAGGCCGTCGGGCTGGGACATCAGCGCGCCGTCGCACACCAGCTCTCCGCCCAGCCGCGCGCCGGTCAGCACCACCGCGCCATCGACCGCCGCCGCGCGCAGATACACCCCGCCGCGCGCCTCCAGCCGGTCCGCCACCAGTCCGGGCAGGATCGAGCCGTCGAGAAACAGCGTGTCGATCCGGGCCGCGCGCAGCACCGGGGCGGCCTCGAAGCGGCAGTCGGCGAGGCCGATGTCGTGCGGCGCGCGGCAGCCCTCAAGGTCGAGCGCGCCGGTGATCCAGGCGCCGCTCAGCCTTATGCCCTTTTCGTGCTGGCGCGGCGCGTCCGGGCCGCCAAGGATCAGGAACCGCAGCAGCGCGGCGCGCACCGCGCGATCCGCGTCGCCCGCCTGAGGCGCGGCTCCGTCGCCCAGCCGGTCGAAGTCGCCCGCGTCCAGCCCGTCCACCAGCGTCTGCTCGGCGCGGCTGAGCGGCCCGAACGCCGCGAGGCTGCGCGCGCTCATCGGCGGCGACGATCACAGGCGCCGCACGTTCGCTTCGCCGCCGACGCACCATGAACAAACATTTAAATTGTCGCCTCCAACCGCCTGTGCTAACCGACCCATGCTTGATGCGCCGCACAATAATACCGCCGTAGCCGATAACTGCACAACAACGTCGCCTCGAGAAGGCGAATAACAGACGAGGGCTTCATGCGCGACCGCAAAAGGCGCTATGGCGGAGTGGTTTTTCTTGCGGTGATGGCGCTTGCGCTGGCCGCCTGCGACGACGCGCCCGAGGCGGCCGCGCCCGAGCCGCGCCCGGTGCGGGTGGTCACGGTCGGCGCGCAGACGGCGGGCGAGACGCTTGCGCTGTCGGGGCTGATCGAGGCGGAGACCGAGGCGGATCTGGCCTTCCGGATCGGCGGGCGGATGATCGAGCGGCTGGTCAACGTCGGCGACGTGGTGGCTCCGGGGCAGCTGGTGGCGCGGCTCGACAGCCAGGATGAGGAGAACGCCCTGCGCGGCGCGCGCGCCGCGCTGACGGCGGCGGAGGGCCAGCTTGTCGAGGCGCGCTCGAACTTCGAGCGCCAGAAGACCCTGCTGGAGCGCGGTTTCACCACGCGCCAGCGCTATGACGAGGCGCTCCAGACCCTCCAGACGCTCGAGGCCTCCGCCGATTCGGCCAAGGCCCAGCTTGAGATCGCGCGCAATCGCGTCGCCGACACCGCGTTGCGCGCCGACGCCTCCGGCGTGGTCACCGCGCGCGGCGCCGAGCCGGGCGAGGTGGTCCAGCCCGGCCGCATGATCGCGCGCATCGCCCGCGACGACGGTCGCGACGCGGTGTTCGACGTGCCAGCAAACGTCATCCAGTCGGCGCCGCGCAACCCGCAGGTGCGCGTCGCGCTCAGTATCGACCCCGGCGTGACCGCCGACGGCAGGGTGCGCGAGATCGCGCCGCGCGCCGATCCGGTCACCGGCACGTTCCGCGTCAAGGTGGGGCTGGAGCAGCCGCCTGCGGCGATGCGGCTGGGCGCCACGGTCACCGGAACCGTGACGCTCGACGCGGGCGCGGGCGTGGTGATCCCGGCCAGCGCGCTGACCCGCGATCAGGGCGCGCCGGCGGTGTGGGTGGTGGACCCGGCCAGCGCCACGGTCTCGCTGCGCCCGGTCGAGGTGGCGCGCTTCGGCCCGGCGGAAGTGTCGGTCGCGCGCGGGCTTGAGGTCGGCGACGTCGTGGTGACGGCGGGCGTGCAGGCGATCCTGCCCGGCCAGAAGGTGCGCCTGCTGGGCGATCCGTCATGATCGGGCCGAACCTTTCGGGCATCGCGATCCGCAGCCGGTCGCTGATGGTCTATCTGATGATCGTCGCGGTGATCGGCGGCGTCAGCGCCTTTCTGGGGCTGGGCCGCGCCGAGGACCCTGTGTTCACCATCAAGACGATGGTCGTCTCCGCAGGCTGGCCCGGCGCCACCATGGACGAGACGCTGTTGCAGGTGACCGAGCGCATCGAGCGCACCTTGCAGGAGGTGGACGGGCTGGATGTGGTGCGCAGCTACACCCGACCGGGCCGCGCGACGATCTTCGTGGACATCGAGGGCGCCGTCACCTCCGCCGAGATCCCCGACAGATGGTATGACGTGCGCAAGCGGGTGGCCGACATCCGCCACACGCTGCCTGCGGGCGTGATCGGCCCGTTCTTCGACGACGATTTCGGCGACACCTTCGGCTTCATCTACGGCTTCACCGCCGACGGCTTCAGCGCCCGCGAATTGCGCGACGCGGTGGAGAACGTGCGCACGCAGCTGCTGTTTCTGCCCGACGTCTCGAAGGTCGAGCTGGTCGGCGCGCAGGACGAGACGATCTATCTTGAGTTCCAGCCGGAGCGCATCGCCAGTCTGGGGCTTGATTATACGGCGGTTTTTGCGGCGGTTGCGGCGCAGAACGCGGTCAGCCCGGCGGGGGTGATCCGCACCGATCAGGAGAACGTCTCGCTGCGCGTCTCCGGCGCCTTCGTCAGCGAGCGCGATCTGCTCGAGGTCAACATTCTGGTGGGCGAGCGCATGGTGCGCCTCGGCGACGTGGCCGATGTGCGACGCGGGCTGGTCGATCCGCCGCAGCCGCTGTTTCGGGTGAACGGCGAGCCCGCGATCGGCCTCGCCATCGCGATGGTGGACAGCGGCGACATTCTGGCGCTGGGCGCGCAGATCAAGGACGCCATGGCGCGGATCACCGCAGACCTGCCGCTGGGCATCGAGCCGGTGCTGGTCGCCGATCAGGCGGTCACCGTGGACGAGGCGATCCAGGACTTCACCACCTCGCTGTGGCAGGCGATCGCGATCATCATCGGCGTGAGTTTCCTCAGCCTCGGCGCGCGGCCCGGCATGGTGGTGGCGATGGCGATCCCGCTGACGCTGGCGGTCGTGTTCGTGGTGATGGATCTGGTCAACATCGACCTGCAGCGCGTGTCGCTGGGCGCGCTGATCATCGCGCTGGGGCTGCTGGTGGACGACGCGATGACCACCGTGGACGCGATGATGCGCCGGATCGCGGCGGGCGACGGCAAGGAGAAGGCGGCGACCTTCGCCTACGCCAACCTCGCCGCGCCGATGCTGACCGGCGCGCTGATCACCATCGCCGGTTTCGTGCCGATCGGCTTCGCCGCCAGTTCTGCGGGCGAATACACCTTCTCGATCTTCGCGGTGGTGGCGATCGCGCTGATCGCGTCGTGGTTCGTGGCGGTGCTGTTCGCGCCGGTGATCGGCATGGCGATCCTGAAGATGCCCAAAGGCGGCGCGGTGGCGGCGCCGCCGGGCGCGACGATGCGCGCCTACACCGGGCTGCTGCAAACCGCGATCCGCTTCCGCTGGATCACCATCGTCGCCACGCTGGCGCTGTTTGGCGCGTCGCTCTGGGGGATGCGGCTGGTCGATCAGCAGTTCTTTCCCGCGTCGGACCGCACCGAGCTGCTGGTCGATCTGACGCTGCAGCAGAAGGCCTCGACCCGCGCGACCGGCGACGTGGTGGCGCGGCTCGACGCCATTCTTGCGCAGGACCCCGATGTGGAGCGCTGGAGCGCCTATGTCGGGCGCGGCGCGCTCAGGTTCTACCTGCCGCTGAACGTGCAGTTGCCCAACGACTTTTTCGGCCAGCACGTCATCGTCGCGAAAGACATCGCCGCGCGGGAGCGGCTGCAGGCCCGGCTTGAGACGCTGCTGGCCGAGCAGTTTCCCGAAGTGGTGGCGCGGGTGACGCCGCTGGAGCTGGGGCCGCCGGTGGGCTGGCCGCTGCAATGGCGCGTGGTCGGGCCGGACGTGGAGCGGCTGCGCGCGGCGGCGATGAAGCTGGCCGACGTGATGGCGGCGGACCCGAGCGTGCGGCGGGTGAACTTCGACTGGATGGAGCCTGCGCGCCAGTTGCGCATCCAGGTCGATCAGGATCAGGCGCGGCGGCTGGGCTTCAGCAGCCAGGGCCTGTCGAACGTGATCGGCACGCTGACCTCCGGCGCCACGGTCACCCAGCTGCGCGACGACATCTATCTGGTCAACGTGGTCGCGCGCGCCAGCGAGGCGGACCGCATCGCGCTCGACACCCTCGGCACGTTGCAGGTTCCGCTGCCCAACGGACGCACCGTGGCGCTCAGCCAGTTCGCGACCTTCTCCTACGAACAGGAGCAGCCGCAGATCTGGCGGCGCGACCGGCGGACCACGCTGACGGTGCGCGCCGATGTGGCGCCGGGGGTGCTGCCCGAAACCGTGGTCGCCGCGATCCAGCCGCAGATCGACGCGCTGAGCGCCGCGCTGCCGGCGGGCTATCGCATCGAGATCGGCGGCATCGCCGAGGAGAGCGCTGATTCGCGCGCCTCGGTGATGGCGGTGGCGCCGCTGATGCTGTTTCTGATGTTCACCTTGCTGATGCTGCAGCTGCAAAGTTTCCAGCGGCTGGCGATGGTGACGCTGGTGATGCCGCTGGGCCTGATCGGCGTGGTGGGCGCGCTGCTGATCTCGTCCAGCCCGATGGGGTTCGTCGCGATCCTCGGCGTTCTGGCGCTGCTGGGCATGATCGCCAAGAACGCGGTGATCC
This sequence comes from uncultured Rhodobacterales bacterium, assembly GCA_964599185.1. GTDB lineage: Bacteria > Pseudomonadota > Alphaproteobacteria > Rhodobacterales > Rhodobacteraceae > Rubrimonas. The sequence goes on from CAZRFB010000248.1 coordinate 12,242, forward strand.
TGATCGTGCAGATCGAGAGCGACCGCGCCGCAGGGCTGGCGATGCGGGAGGCGGTGGTGGCGGCGGCGACCTCGCGCTTCCGGCCGATGATGCTGACCGCGATGTCCACCGTGCTGGGGCTGATCCCGATCGCGCCGACGGTGTTCTGGGGGCCGATGGCGTTCGCGATCATGGGCGGGCTGCTGGTGGCGACGCTGCTGACGCTGGTGTTCCTGCCGGTGGTCTATGTGACGTGGTTCACGCTGCGCGGCCAGACCGGGGCGCTGGCGCAGGACCCGGCGTGACGCGGTGGCGCAGCCGGGCGCGACAGTTATGGGCACGTCGGCTTATGTCCGGCTGTTCAGGGCCAACGCGCTTGCGCTGATCGCCACCGGCGTCGCGACAGTGGCGCTGGCGCTGCTGGCCTATGATCTGGCGGGCGATCAGGCGGGCGCGGTGATGGGGATCGCGCTGGCGCTGAAGATGGGCGCCAACATCCTGGTCGCGCCCATCGCCGCCGCCTTCGCCGCCCGCCTGCCGCGCCGCGCCTGGCTGATCACGCTCGACCTTGCGCGCGCCGCCGTCCTGCTGAGCCTGCCGTTCGTCGATGCGGTGTGGCAGATCTATGTGCTGATCGTGGTGTTCCAGGCGGCGGCGGCGGCGTTTTCGGCCGCCTACATGGCGACCGTGCCCGACCTGCTGCCCGATGAGGCCGACTATGCCCGCGCCATCGCCAAGGCGCGCATCGCCTATGAGGCCGAGACGCTGATCAGCCCGGCGATCGCGGCGGCGCTGCTGATGGTGCTGGAGTTGCGCGGCGTGTTCGTGGGCGCGGTGGGCGGGTTCGCGCTGTCTGCGCTGCTGCTCGCGACGATCACGCTGCCGCAGGGGCATACGCCGCCGGGCGGGGCCGTGGCGCGCAGCGTGGCCGGGCTGCGCGCCCTGCTGGCGGCGCCGCAACTGCGCGGCGCGCTGGCGCTGAACGCCGCCGCGACCGTGGTGGGGGCGATGGTGACGGTCAACACCGTGGTGCTGGTGCGCGGCGTGTTCGACCTCGACGACCGCGCGGCGGCGGTGGCGCTGGCATGCTACGGCGCCGGAGGCGTGGCTGCGGCGCTGATGCTGCCCCGTCTGATCGTCGGCGGGGCGGAGCGCGGCGTGATGCTGGCGGCAGGCGCGGCGCTGTCGGCGCTGCTGCTGTCGGGGGCGCTGCTGCCGGGCTATGGCGCGCTGCTGGCGCTGTGGGCGGCGCTGGGCGCGGCGACCACGCTGGCGCAGACGCCGACCGCCGCGCTGATCCGCCGCTTCGGCCCGGCGCGCGCGCGTCAGGCGCTCTACGCCGCGCATTACAGCCTGAACCATCTCATGCTGCTGGCGGCCTATCTCGCGGCGGGGCTGGCGGGGGCGGAGGGCGGCATGGTCGCGGCCTTCCTTGGCCTTGGCGCCTTCGCGGGCGCGGCGGCGATGGTCGCGGCGCTGGTGTGGCGGCGCGACCGGCCTGAGGCGCCGGCATGACGCGCGCCGCTGCAAGTTGTTGCGGGTGCGAAGCCCGACAGGTAGGATTGTTGCACTGCACAATGCAGGGCGAACCCAAAGGAGCGCGCCATGGCCGACACCCCCACCCCTGACGAGGACGCGGCCTACAAGCGCCGCCGCGCCGCGCGCAAGCCGCTGCTGGTGGACCTCGCGTTGCAGGGCGGCGGCTCGCACGGCGCCTTCACCTGGGGCGCGCTCGACCGTCTGCTCGACGAGGAGTGGATGATTGTCGAGGCGATATCCGGCACCTCGGCGGGCGCGATGAACGCGGCGGTGTTCGCGCATGGCATGGCGGTCGGCGGGCGCGAGGGCGCCCGCGCCGCGCTGGAGGACTTCTGGCGCAAGGTGTCGCGCGCCGCCACCTTCAGCCCGTTCCAGCGCGGCCCGCTCGACATGATGATGGGCAACTGGACGCTGGACAACTCGCCGCTGTTCGTGGCGATGGACCTGATGGCGCGGCTGGTCTCGCCTTATGCGCTGGGCGGCGCGGGCGGCAACCCGCTGCGCGACATCCTGTGCGAGTGCATCGACTTCGAGCGGCTGGCCACCGGCCCGGTCAAGCTGTTCATCACCGCAACCAACGTGCGCACCGGGCGCGGCCGGGTTTTCCGCAAGCACGAGATCACGCCCGAGGTGCTGTTGGCCTCGGCCTGCCTGCCGTCGATGTTCCAGGCGGTCGAGATCGACGGCGACGCCTATTGGGACGGCGGCTACAGCGGCAACCCCACGCTGACGCCGCTGGTGCAGGAATGCGAGAGCGACGACACCTTCCTGATCCAGATCAACCCGGTCGAGCGCCCCGGCACCCCGCGCAGCGCGCGTGAGATCGCCAACCGGCTCAACGAAGTGTCGTTCAACGCCACGCTGCTCAAGGAACTGCGGATGATCGCCATCCTGCGCAAGGTGGTGGACGCGGGCACCGGCGAGGGCGCGAACTGGAAGAAGATGCGGGTGCACCGCATCACCGGCGACATCATGGTGAAGCTGGGCCATTCCTCGAAACTCAACGCCGAATGGGCGTTCCTCACCATGCTGCGCGACGAGGGCCGCAAGGCGGCCGAGGACTTCGGCCGCACCTGCGGGCCGAACATCGGCGTGCGCTCGACGTTCGACATCGACGATCTGCTCGAGGGGGTGTGAGCCATGGGACTGTTCGGCATCCTTCTCGGCCTCGGCCTGTTGATGTTTCTCGCCTTCCGGGGCTGGACCATCCTGTTGCTGGCGCCGATGGCCGCCCTGATCGCGGCGGCGTTCGCGGGTGAGCCGTTGCTGGCGCACTGGACGCAGACCTTCATGCTGTCGGCGGCGCGCTTCGTGGCGCAGTTCTTTCCGCTGTTCCTGCTGGGCGCGCTGTTCGGCAAGCTGATGGACGACAGCGGTTCGGTCGGCGCCATCGCCGATTTCATGACCGAGAAACTGGGGCCGACCCGCGCGATTCTGGCCGTGGTGCTGGCGGGCGCCATGGTCACCTATGGCGGCGTCAGCCTGTTCGTGGCGTTCTTTGTGCTGGCGCCGATGGGCGTGGCGCTGTTTCGCGCCGGCGGCGTGCCGCGCCGCCTGCTGCCGGCGGCGGTGGCGCTGGGCACCTCGACCTTCACCATGTCGGCGCTGCCGGGCACGCCCGCGATCCAGAACGCGATCCCGATGCCGTTCTTCGGCACCACGCCGTTCGCGGCGCCCGGTCTGGGCGTGATCGCCGCGCTGGTGATGCTGGGCTTCGGCATGTGGTGGCTGAAGCTGCGCGAGGCGCAGGCGCGCCGCGCGGGCGAGGGGTTCGGCGACGCCGCGCAGGGCGCCGACGATCTGACCGTGCGCGAGGTGGCGACCACCGCCAGCGAGTTCGACCCGGCGGAGCTGACGCAAGGGGCGAAGGCGCGCGCGCAGCCCCCGATCGCGGTGGCGGTGGCGCCGCTGGCGACGGTGGTTCTGGTCAACCTGCTGATGTCGCAAGTCATCCTGCCGATGATCGACGCCGATTTCCTGGCGCAGCCGCAGTGGGGCCCCACCTCGCTTTCCGCCGTCGGCGGCGTGTGGTCGGTGGCGGTGGCGCTGTTTGCGGCCATCGTGCTGCTGGTGGCGCTGAACCATGGGCGGCTCGCGTCCTTGCGCGCCTCGGTGGACGCGGGCGCCAACGCCGCCGCGCTGCCGATCCTGAGCGTGGCCAGCCTTGTCGGCTTTGGCGCCGTGGTCGCGGCGATGCCGGCCTTCGAGGCGGTGCGCGACTGGGTGATGGGCATCGGCGGCGGGCCGCTGGTGTCGCTGGCGGTGGCGGTCAACATCCTCGCCGCGCTGACCGGCTCGGCCTCGGGCGGCATGACCATCGCGCTCGACGCGCTGGGGCCGACCTTCATGACCATCGCCGCCGACACCGGGCTCGACCCCTCGCTGATGCACCGCGTCGCCGTGATCGGCTCGGGCACGCTCGACAGCCTGCCGCACAACGGCGCGGTGGTGACGATGCTGGCGGTCTGCGGCTGCACCCATCGCGAGAGCTATCTGGACATCGTGATGGCGGCGGTGGTCGGCGCGCTGCTGGCGCTGGCGGTGGTGATCGGGCTGGGCACGGCGTTCGGGTCTTTCTGACCGCCGGGCCTGCGACAAGGCTTTTCTTTCGGCGCGCGAGCGGCCACGCTTGGCATGGCGCGCGCGCTGGCTCATGGGGATGGAGACGCAATGCCGATGGCGAAACGCGGGCGCTGGCTCGGGCGCGCTCTGACGGTGCTGGCGGCGTCGGCAAGCGCCCTGCCGGCGCTGGCCGAGGAGGCGGCGTCGCCCGGCGTGCTGACCTTCATCCTTGAGAACGACATCTTCGCAGGCTTTGACGAGCAATACACCAACGGCGCCTTTCTGCGCTATTCCCCCTCGCCCGGCGCGCTGCCGCAATGGGCGCTGTTCGCGCGGGAGCAGATGTCGGGGTTCGTCCACGCCGACACCTGGCGCGTGACCTATGGCCTGGGGCAGGCGATGTTCGCCCCCAACGACATCACGCTGCCCGACCCGCCGCTGGATGACCGCCCCTACGCGGGATACCTGTTCGGCACCGTGGCGCTGAGCGCCGACACCGGAACCCGGCTCGACACCGTGGCGCTCGATCTGGGCGTGGTCGGCCCGCCGTCGCTGGCGGAGCAGGCGCAGAAGCTCGTGCACAATTTCATCGGCGACGACCCCAAGGGCTGGGACACGCAGCTTGGCACGGAGGTCGCGTTCCGCGTGGTCTATGAGCAGTCGCACAAGATCGGCGCCACGCTGGGGCCGGAATTCTGGGGGCTGGAGGTGGACGCGATTCCGCAGGCGACGGTCGCGCTCGGCACGGTGGACACCTCGCTGACCGGCGCGCTGACGCTGCGCGCGGGGCGCAGTCTCGACATGGACTACGGCCCGCCGCGCGTGCGCCGCTCGCTGGCGGGGTTCGCCGCGGTGGACAAGCAGTCGCCGGAGGGCTGGTATGTGTTCGCCAGCGCCGAGGGGCGGCTGGTGGGGCGCAACCTGTTCCTTGACGGCAACACGTTCCGCGACAGCCGCAGCGTGGACAGCGAGCTCTTCGTGCCCGAGCTGGCGGCGGGCGCGGCGCTTCGCCTGCGCGGGGCGATGCTGACCTACAGCCACGTCTTCCGCGCGCCCGAGTTCGAGACGCGCAACGGCTGGACGCAGTTCGGCTCGCTCTCGCTGCAGATCCCGTTCTGATGCGCCCGCGCGTCCTGGTCCTGTCGCTGGGCGGCACCATCACCATGACGCCCGCTGCGGCAGGGGGCATCGCGCCGACGCTGGACGCGGGCGATCTGGTCGCCGCCGTGCCCGAGCTGGCGGCGGTGGCCGATATCGAGGCGCGCGCGCCGCTGCGCCTGCCCAGCGCCTCGCTGACGCTGGCGCACATGATCGACGTGGCGCGCGAGATTGCGGTGGCGTTCGCGCAAGGCTGCGACGGCGCCGTGGTGATCCAGGGCACCGACACCATCGAGGAGACCGCCTTCGCGCTCGATCTGCTGGTGGCGGGCGACAGGCCGGTGGTGGTGATCGGCGCGATGCGCGGCGCGACGGCGCCTGGCGCGGATGGTCCCGCCAACCTGCTGGCCGCCGTCACCGTGGCGGCGGCGCCGCAGGCGCGCGGCCTTGGCGCGCTGGTGGTTCTGAATGACGAGGTTCACGCCGCGCGCCATGTGCGCAAGGCCCACGCCGCGCTGCCCTCGGCCTTTGTCTCGCCGCTGACCGGGCCGCTGGGAATTGTCGCGGAGGGCGCTCTGCGGCTGTTTGCGCGCGTCGCGCGCGCGCCGGTGCTGGCGATGGCTGAGGGCGCGCCGCCGCCGGTGGCCTTGCTCAAGATCGCGCTGGGCGACGACGGGCGGCTGCTGGGCGCGCTTGCGCCGCTTGGCTATCGCGGCGCGGTGATCGAGGGCGTCGGCGCCGGGCATGTCGCCGCCGAGGTCGCGCCGCTGGTCGGCGCGCTGGCGGCGGCGATGCCGGTCGCGCTCAGCGCGCGCACGCAGGCGTCGCCGGGCTTCACGCGCACCTATGGCTATCCCGGCGGCGAGATCGACCTGCTCGCGCGCGGCGCGCTGGCCTCGGGGCATCTGGACGGGCCGAAGGCGCGGGTGCTGCTGAGCCTTGCGCTGTGGTCGGGCGCCGACCCGGACGCGGCGTTCGCGCCTTACCGGGGGTAGAGGCAGCGCATCCCCCGCGCACAACGGCAGGAGCCGCCGCCATGGAGAACCGCTTTCGCGATCTGGTCTATGGCGTCGCGCTGACGCTGATGATCGGCTGGCTGCTGGTGATCGGCCGCAGCCTGTTCGTGCCGGTCGTCACCGCGATCCTGATCGTCTATGTCATCATCGGCCTGTCGCGGATGCTGGCGCGGATGCCGCTGCTCGGGCCGCGCCTGTCCGAGAACGCCAGCCACGTCATCGCCGTGGTGGTGATCGCGCTGATCGCCGTCGAGGTCGGCGCGCTGCTGGTCGCCAATCTCGGCGTGATCGCCGCGCGCGCGCCGGCGCATCAGCAGGCCTTGCTGAACGCGATCCAGCAGGCGGCGGCGTCGCTGGGGCTGGAGCGGGAGCCGACGTGGCAGACGCTGCGCGCCGACGTGCTGGGCGAGATCGACCTTCAGCGGGTGATCCGCACCGCCGCCGCTTCGACCTCGTCGCTGCTGGGCGCGCAGCTTTTCGTCCTGCTCAACGTCGCGTTCCTGCTGCTGGAGCGCAAGGTGATGGTCGAAAAGGTCGTGCGCCTTACCGACAATCCGGCGCAGGCCGCGCGCACCCGCGCGGTGATCGAGGACATCAACCGCCGCGTCGGCCGCTATCTGGCGGTGCAGACCCTGCTCAGCATCCTGGTCGGCGTGCTGAGCTGGGCGATCATGGCGTGGATGGGGCTTGAGTTCGCGACGCTGTGGGCGCTCGTGATCGCGCTGTTCAACTATATCCCCTATGTCGGCACCATCATCGGCATCGTGTTTCCGGTGGCGATGGCGGTGGCGCAGTTCGGCGATCTCAACACGGTGCTGCTGCTGCTCGCGGCGCTGGGCGCGGTGCAGTTCGTGGTCGGCAACATCCTGTCGCCGCAGGTGATGGGCAATTCGCTGAACCTCAGCCCCTGGGTGATCCTGATCAGCCTCACGGTGTGGGCCAGCCTGTGGGGGGTGGCGGGCGCGGTGTTCTCGGTGCCGATCACCGCGATCATGGTGGTGGTGTTCGCCGAGTTCGACCGCACGCGGCCCCTGGCGGTGCTGATGTCGCAGAACGGCCAGATCACGCGCAGCGGTTGAATTGCGCCCCGCGCGGGGGCAATAGGAGCGCTGTCCTCGCGCTTCGGGAGCCGCCATGCGCCGCCTCTATCACCATCCGCTCTCGCCGCTCAGCCGCAAGATCCGCCTCGTGCTGGGCGAGAAGAAGATCGAGGTCGAGCTGATCGAGGAGCGGACATGGGAGGCGCGGCTGGATTTCCGCCGCCTCAACCCCGCCGGCGACGTGCCGGTGCTGGTGGAGCGCGACGGCCGCGCGCTGGCCGACAGCGCGGCGATCTTTGAATACCTCGAAGAAACCGGCCCGGAGCCGCGCCTGCTGCCCTCCGACCCGATCGACCGCGCCGAGGCGCGGCGGCTGACCGGCTGGTTCGACGGCAAGTTCAACGCCGAGGTCACCGACATGCTGGTGACCGAGCGCGCCATGAAACGGATCATGCGCAGCGGCCACCCCGACAGCGCGCGGGTCAAGGCCGGGGCGAAGGCGATCAAGCAGCATCTGGAATATGTCGGCTGGCTGGTCGAGCGGCGGCACTGGCTGGCGGGCGAGGCGCTGACCATCGCCGATTTCGCCGCCGCCGCGCATCTCAGTTGCCTCGATTTCATCGGCGACGTGCCGTGGGAGGTCTCCGACGCTGCGAAGGAATGGTATGCGCGGGTGAAATCGCGCCCCGCGTTCCGGCCGCTGCTGGCCGATCACCTGCCGGGCTTCTCGCCGCCCGAGCACTACGCCGACCTCGATTTCTGATGCGCGCCGCGCCGGTGCGCGCCATCGAGGCCGAGGCGCGGGCGCAGGGTTTCGCCGCCTTCGGCGTCTGCGCGCCCGACGCCGCGGCGCTTGCCGGCGCGCGGCTGCGCGCATGGGTGGCGGACGGCGCGCACGGCGAGATGGCGTGGATGGAAGAACGGCTCGACTGGCGCGCCGACCCCGCCGCGCTGTGGCCTGAGGCGCGGTCGGTGATCATGCTGGCCGAACCCTATCCGCCGCAGGCCGACTCGATGGCCGCGCTGAGCACGCCGGATCGCGCCGCGATCTCGGTCTATGCGCAGGGC
>CAZRFB010000249.1:0-2312 GCA_964599185.1 uncultured Rhodobacterales bacterium
ATCGGCATGTTCGGCCTCATCGCGCGCAAGGTGCTCGGCACCGCCAACGACCGCAGGATCAAGGGGACGCGCAAGACCGTCGCCGCGATCAACGCGCTGGAGCCGCAGATGGCGGCGCTCTCCGACGACGCGCTGCGCGGCAAGACCCAAGCCTATCGCGACCGGCTGAAGGCGGGCGAGACGCTCGACGCGCTGCTGCCCGAGGCCTTCGCCACCGTGCGCGAGGCGGCGAAGCGCGCGCTGGGGCTGCGGCCGTTCGACGTGCAGATGGTCGGCGGCGTCATGCTGCATGAGGGCAGCATCTCGGAGATGAAGACCGGCGAGGGCAAGACGCTGGTCGCCACCCTGCCGGTCTATCTCAACGCGCTGACCGGGCGCGGCGTGCATGTCGTCACCGTCAACGACTATCTGGCGCGGCGCGACGCGGAGTGGATGGGCAAGGTTTACGGCTTCCTCGGCCTGACCACCGGCGTCGTGGTGCCCGGCGTGGACGACGCCGAGCGCCGCCGCGCCTATGCGGCGGACGTGACCTACGCCACCAACAACGAACTGGGCTTCGACTATCTGCGCGACAACATGAAATACCGGCTGGAGGACATGGTCCAGCGCGGCCACGCCTACGCCATCGTGGACGAGGTCGACTCGATCCTGATCGACGAGGCGCGCACGCCGCTGATCATCTCGGGGCCCACGCAGGACCAGTCCGAACTCTACATCGCCATCGACAGGATCGCGCCGGGGCTGAAGCCCGAGCATTATGAGCTGGACGAGAAGCAGCGCACCTGCATCCTGTCGGAGGACGGCAACGACTTCGTCGAGCAGCAACTGCGCGGCTTGGAGATGCTGACCGGCGAGGCGACGCTCTACGACCCCGAGAACGTGACGCTGGTGCACCACGTCAATCAGGCGCTGCGCGCGCACAAGCTGTTCACCCGCGACAAGGATTACATCGTCAAGAACGACAAGGTGATCATCATCGATGAGTTCACCGGCCGCATGATGGACGGGCGCCGCTGGGGCGACGGGCTGCATCAGGCGGTGGAGGCCAAGGAAGGCGTCTCGATCCAGCCCGAGAACGTCACCATGGCGTCGATCACTTTCCAGAACTACTTCCGCCTGTATGAAAAACTCGGCGGCATGACCGGCACCGCGCTGACCGAGGCCGACGAATTCCAGTCGATCTACAACCTCGACGTGGTGGAGATCCCCACCAACGTGGCCGTGGCGCGCAAGGACGACGACGACCAGGTGTATCGCACCGGGCGCGAAAAGATCGCCGCGATCATCGAGGCGATCCGCGACGGGCGCGAGCGCGGCCAACCGATCCTGGTCGGCACCACATCCATCGAGAAATCCGAGACGCTGGCCGCCGCGCTCAAGGAGAAGGGCATCCCGCATCAGGTGCTGAACGCCCGCTATCACGAGCAGGAGGCGTTCATCATCGCGCAGGCGGGCCGCCCCGGCGCGGTGACCATCGCCACCAACATGGCCGGGCGCGGCACCGACATCAAGCTGGGCGGCAACGTCGAGATGCGGGTGGCCGAGATGGTCGGCGCCGAGGCCGACCCGGAGAAGGTCGCCGAGATCACCGCGCGCACCGAAGCCGAGGTCGAGGCGTTGCGCCAGCAGGCGCTGGCCGCCGGCGGCCTTTGGGTGATCGGCACCGAGCGCCACGAGAGCCGCCGCATCGACAACCAGTTGCGCGGCCGGTCGGGCCGTCAGGGCGACCCCGGCCGCTCGACGTTCTTCCTCAGCCTCGAAGACGACCTGATGCGCATTTTTGGCGGCGGGCGGATGGATTCGATGCTCCAGCGGCTCGGGCTGGAGGAAGGCGAGGCCATCGTCCACCGCTGGGTGAACAAGGCGATCGAAAAGGCGCAAGGCAAGGTCGAGGCGCGCAACTTCGACATCCGCAAGAACCTGCTGAAGTTCGACGACGTGATGAACGACCAGCGCAAGGCGATCTTCGGCCAGCGCCGCGAGATCATGGAGGCCGACGACCTGTCGGAGACCATTCGCGACATGCGCCACGACGTGATCGCCGATCTGGTCCACAAGCACATCCCGCCGCGCGCTTACGCCGACCAGTGGGACGTGCAGGGCCTGCGCGAGGAGGTGTCGCGCTATTTCGCCCGCGATCTGCCGGTCGAGGACTGGGCGGCGGAGGAAGGCGTGGACGACGAGGCGATCCGCGAGCGGCTTCAGGCCGAGACCGACAAGGCCGCCGCGCAGAAGGTCGCCGAGATGGGGCCCGACATCGCCCGCCAGATCGAGAAGGCGGTGCTGCTGCAGACCGTGGACAAGGAGTGGCG
>CAZRFB010000250.1:0-7427 GCA_964599185.1 uncultured Rhodobacterales bacterium
CGTATCGGCGAATGGACCACGCTGACGCTGACGCGCCCGGCCTGAGCGGGCGGCCCGAGCGCCCGGCCCGAGCGGCGGCTCAGCCCCGCCGCGCCGCCAGCGTTCGCGCGATGGCGGCCAGGTCGGCGCGCGCGCCTGCGGTGTCGGCCAGCCCGATGTCGGCCAGCTCATGCGCCGACAGCCGCTCCAGCGCACGGCGGGTCTGCCCGGCGCGCCAGGCGCGACCGATGGCCAGCGCCACGTTCTCGACGGCGGTCACCAACCGGAAGGTGGAGATGGCGCCGAAAGGCGCGACGGAGCGGTTTGCGGCGATGGTCATGGCGTTTGGCCTCCACGCCCGGCGATGGCGCGGGCGTCCTGTTGATGGCCAGCAGATGCGCCTGACCCGGCGCCGGAGCAAGAGCGGCGCGCGCAGGCCTCCCATGCGCCGCGCGCATGGCTGTTTACCTATTTTTCACAACCGGTTAAGCATGATGCCGCCGGAGGCTTGAAAGCGACCTGCGCGGCGCGGATCGCGACGCAGGTGGAAGTTTCGCTGGCGCATGTTCTCTCTTCGTGCTAGGCGCAGTCAGAGGTGGCGAAAAGGTCGGCGGATGCGCATCATCGGAATCGACCCCGGCCTGCGCCGCGCCGGCTGGGGCGTGATCGACAGCGACGGCGCGCGGCTGCGCCATGTCGCCAACGGCGTCTGCCTGTCGGGCGAGGGCGATCTGGCGGCGCGGCTGCTGCGGCTGCACATCGGCCTGACCGCCGCCATCGCCGCCCATGCGCCGGACGCGGCGGCCATCGAGCACACCTTCGTCAACACCGATCCGGCCGGCGCGCTCAAGCTGGGGCAGGCGCGCGGCGTGGCGCTGCTGGCGCTGGCGCAGGCGGGGCTGGCGGTGGAGGAATACGCGCCCAACGCGGTGAAAAAGGCCGTGGTGGGCGTCGGCAAGGCCGACAAGGCGCAGGTGGCGCTGATGGTCGCGCGCCTGCTGCCCGGCGCGCGGGCCGAGGCGCATGACGCCTGGGACGCGCTGGCGGTGGCGATCTGCCGCGCGCACCGCGTGATCCCGCTGCGCGGCGCCGCATCGGGGTTCGCGGCGTGATCGGCAAGCTGACCGGTCGGGTGGACTATGTCGCCGAGGATCACGCGCTGATCGAGGCGGGCGGCGTCGGTTATGTGGTGCAGTGCTCGCGCCGCACGCTGGCGGGGCTGAAACAGGGCGCGGTCGCGGCGCTCTACACCGAATTTCTGGTGCGCCAGGACCTGATGCAGCTCTACGGCTTTCCGACGCTGGCCGAGCGGGAGTGGCACCGGCTGCTGACCTCGGTGCAGGGGGTGGGCGCCAAGGTGGCGCTGGCGGTGCTGGGCGGCCTGGGGCCGGAGGCGGTGGGCCGCGCGATTGCGCTGGGCGATGTGGGCGCGATCCGCGCGGCGCCGGGGGTGGGGCCGAAGCTGGCGCAGCGCATCGTCAATGAGCTCAAGGAGAAGGCCCCGGCGGTGATGGCGCTGGGCGCCGCCGCCGCGCGGCCCGCGATGGTCGCAGCGCCGCAGGCGGTCGAAGCGCCGCCCGCGCCAGAGGCGGAGGCGGCGGCGGCGCCCGCCGCAGGCGAGAGCCGCGCAGGCGCGCAGGCCGACGCGCTGTCGGCGCTGGTCAACCTCGGCTATGCTTACGGCGAGGCGGCGGCGGCGGTGGCGACGGCGGCGGCGCAAGCGCCCGACGCCGCCCCCGAGGCGCTGATCCGCGCCGCGCTGCGCGCGCTGGCGCCGGGGGCGTGAGCAAGGTGATCGTCCCTGGACACACCGGCGTCGCTGGCGCTCCGGCTCCGGGTCGATCCGCCGACGGACAGATCGACCGGGCGCCGCTTGCGACGGGCGCAAGGAAGTCGGTCCGGCGCATCGTCAGCCAGCCGGGATGCGCCCGCCGCCCCCGCCTGAGCCCCCCCGCTTGCCCCCCGCGCCCGCCCCGGCGCATGCTCGCGCCATGACCGCAGCCGACCCCCTCATTCGCCCAGAGCCGCAGCCCGAGGACGCGCGCGACCGGGCGCTGCGGCCCGAGAGCCTCGACAGCTTCATCGGGCAGGAGGCCGCCAAGGCCAACCTGCGGGTGTTCGTCGGCGCCGCGCGCCACCGCGCGCAGGCGCTCGACCATGTGCTGCTGCACGGGCCGCCGGGCTTGGGCAAGACCACGCTGGCGCAGATCATGGCGCGCGAGCTGGGGGTGGGCTTTCGCATGACCTCCGGCCCGGTGATCGCGCGGGCGGGCGATCTGGCGGCGATCCTGACCAATCTTGAGCCGCGCGACGTGCTGTTTATCGACGAGATCCACCGCCTCAACCCGGCGGTGGAGGAAATCCTCTATCCCGCCATGGAGGATTTCGCGCTCGACCTGATGATCGGCGAGGGGCCGGGAGCGCGCTCGGTGCGCATCGATCTCCAGCCGTTCACGCTGGTCGGCGCCACCACGCGGCTTGGCCTCCTGACCACGCCGCTGCGCGACCGCTTCGGCATCCCGACGCGGCTGGAGTTCTACACCGACGCCGAGCTTGAGCGCATCGTCACCCGCGCCGCGCAGCTGATGGGAACCCCGGCGGCCCCGGACGGCGCCGCCGAGATCGCGAAACGCTCGCGCGGCACGCCGCGCGTGGCGGGGCGGCTGTTGCGCCGGGTGGCGGATTTCGCGGTGATGGAGGGCGACGGCCGGGTGACGCGCGCGCTCGCCGACCGGGCGCTGACCCGGCTGGGGGTGGACGCGGCGGGCCTCGACGGCGCCGACCGCCGCTACCTGAGCCTGATCGCGGAGGCCTATGAGGGCGGCCCGGTGGGGGTGGAGACCATCGCCGCCGCGCTGTCGGAGGCGCGCGACGCGGTGGAGGAGGTGATCGAGCCCTACCTCTTGCAACAGGGCTTCATCCAGCGCACGCCAAGGGGCCGGATGCTGGCGCACCGCGCCTGGACGCATCTGGGCCTGCCGGGGCCAAAGCGCGCGACGGCGGCGCAACCGGCGTTGTTCGAGGACGACTGACGGAAGGAGATGCGGCGCGCTCGACAAGGCGGACACGCACACGCCGCGCTTGCGTCCACCGCGCCGGTCGGCGCACAAACTACGCTAAGGTGTTGGTGGAGCTGAGGGGAATCGAACCCCTGACCTCTGCAGTGCGATTGCAGCGCTCTCCCATCTGAGCTACAGCCCCGGTCACCGAACATCCCCGGCGATGAGGACGGTCGGATACGCTGCGGCCCCGGTGGTGTCAAGCGCCGCATTGCGCGCGCGGGGGCGCGGGGCTATGTCGGCGGCAGCGCATATCTCACGCCGACCAAGGAGCCGTCGATGGCCTCGCTGCTGAGCATTATCTACCTGATCCTCGACATCGCCTTCTGGATCATCATCGTGCAGGCGGTGCTGAGCTGGCTGATCGCGTTCAACGTGCTGAACACCTCCAGCCAGTTCGTGCGCAGCCTCTACGGCGGGCTGGCGCGGCTCACCGAGCCGGTCTATCAGCCGATTCGCCGCATCCTGCCCGACACGCGGCCGATGGATCTGGCGCCGATGGTGGTGCTGGTGGCGATCTATGCGCTTCAGATCGTGATCGCCAACAACGCCCGCGCGCTGCTGTAGAGGAGAGATCGTCATGGATTGGCGCGCCTTTATCGCCGAGACCGACGCGCAACTGGCCGCGCTGCGCCCCGCCATGGGCGACACGGCGGCGGGATTTGGCGCGCTTGCCCGCGCCGCCACCAAGGGCGGCGCGCTCGACCCCAAGACCAAGGAGCTGATCGCGCTGGCGATCGGCGTGGCCACCCGCTGCGACGGCTGCATCGCCTATCACGCCCGCGCGCTGGTCAAGCTGGGCGCGACCCGCGAGGAGGTCGCCGAGATGATCGGCATGACCGTCTATATGGGCGGCGGGCCGTCGATGATGTATGGCGCCAAGGCGCTCGACGCTTTCGACACGCTGTCCAAGGCTGGCTGATCCCCCCCGCGACGCCTTCGCCCATTGTCGGTTTGTGCAGCGCAGCGTATCCCGTCGCGCAATCCTCATCCCAAGCAAGGAGACGGAAGACCATGGCGAGAGCGAAGATTGCGCTGATCGGCGCGGGACAGATCGGCGGCACGCTGGCGCATCTGGCGGGCCTCAAGGAACTCGGCGACATCGTGCTGGTGGACATCGCCGAGGGCGTGCCGCAGGGCAAGGCGCTCGACCTCGCCGAAAGTGCGCCGGTCGATGGCTTCGACGCCCATGTCACCGGCGCCACGGCGGCGGATGTGGCGGGCTACGCCGCGATCAAGGGCGCCGACGTGGTGATCGTCACCGCAGGCGTGCCGCGCAAGCCGGGGATGAGCCGCGACGACCTGCTGGGCATCAACCTCAAGGTGATGAAGGCGGTCGGCGCCGGGCTGAAGGCTCATGCGCCGGACGCCTTCGTGATCTGCATCACCAACCCGCTCGACGCGATGGTGTGGGCGCTGCGCGAATTCTCCGGTCTGCCCGCGAACAAGGTGGTCGGCATGGCGGGCGTGCTCGACTCGGCGCGCTTCCAGCATTTCCTCGCCGACGAATTCAAGGTCTCGGTCAAGGACGTGACCGCCTTCGTGCTGGGCGGCCACGGCGACACCATGGTTCCTTCGGTGCGCTATTCCACAGTCGCGGGCATCCCGCTGCCGGACCTCGTCAAGATGGGCTGGAGCACGCAGGCGCGCATCGACGCCATCGTGGACCGCACCCGCAACGGCGGCGGCGAGATCGTGGCGCTGCTCAAGACCGGCTCGGCGTTCTATGCGCCCGCCGCCTCGGCGATCAAGATGGCGGAGTCCTATCTCAAGGACCAGCGCCGCGTGCTGCCCTGCGCCGCCTGGGTCAAGGGTCAGTATGGCCTCAACGGCCTCTATGTCGGCGTGCCGGTGATCATCGGCGCGAACGGCGTGGAGAAGATCGTCGAGATCGCGCTGAACGACGCCGAGAAGCGGATGTTCGACGCCTCGGTCGAGGCGGTCGAGGGGCTGGTGGCGGCCTGCAAGGGCATCGACCCGAGCCTCGCCGCCTGAGCCGATCCGCGACTGCGGGCGGGGGGTCAGCCCCCCTCCCGCGCCAGCGCCTTGAGCGCATAGAGCGCCTCCAGCGCGTCGCGGGGGCTGAGCGCGTCGGGGTCGAGCGCCGCAAGCTTCGCCGCCAGTTTCGGCGCAGTCGGCGCGGGCGGCGGCGCCTTCTGCGCGGCGGCGAACAGCGGCAGTTCGTCGATCAGCGCCTTGGGCTGCGACCCGCGCGCGCGCTCGCCCGCCTCCAGCGCCTCCAGCACCTGCCGCGCCCGCGCCACCACCGCCGCAGGCAGCCCCGCCAGCCGCGCCACCTGCACGCCGTAGGACCGGTCGGCGGCGCCGTCCTGCACCTCGTGCAGAAACACCACGTCGCCCTGCCACTCCCGCACCGCCATGGTGGCGTTGGCCAGCCGGGGCAGGCGCCCGGCCAGCGCGGTCAGCTCGTGGTAATGGGTGGCGAACAGCGCGCGGCAGCGGTTGACGTCGTGCAGATGCTCCAGCGTCGCCCAGGCGATGGAGAGACCGTCATAGGTGGCGGTGCCGCGCCCGATTTCGTCGAGGATCACCAGCGCGCCCTCGCCCGCCTGGTTGAGGATCGCCGCCGTCTCGACCATCTCGACCATGAAGGTCGAGCGCCCGCGCGCCAGATCGTCCGCCGCGCCGACCCGGCTGAACAGCTGATCGACCACGCCGATGCGCGCCGATGCGGCGGGAACATAGGCGCCCATCTGCGCCAGGATCGCGATCAGCGCGTTTTGCCGCAGCCAGGTGGACTTGCCCGCCATGTTCGGCCCGGTCAGCAGCCGGATCGACGCGGCGTCGCCGCCCGACAGGTCGCAGTCGTTGGCCACGAACGCGCCTTCGCCCCGCCTGCGCAGCGCCTGCTCGACCACCGGGTGACGGCCCGCGACGATGGCGAAAGCGCGGCCCGGCTCGACCACCGGCCGCGTCCAGCCCTCGCTCGCGGCCAGTTCCGCCAGCCCCGCCGCCACGTCCACTGCGGCCAGCGCGTCGGCCGCCTGCGCGACCGCGTCCGCTGCGGCCAGCACGTCGGCGCGCAAGCCCGCGAACAGCCGCGCCTCGATCGCCAGCGCGTCGGCGCCCGCGCGCAGGATGCGGCTCTCCAGGTCGCTGAGTTCGACCGTGGTGAAGCGCACTGCGCTGGCCAGCGTCTGGCGATGGATGAAGCGCGCCGACAGCGGCGGCGCCAGCATCTTCTCGGCGTGGACGGCGGAGGTCTCGATGAAATAGCCCAGCACGTTGTTGTGCCTGATCTTCAGCGACGCGACGCCCGCCTCGGCGGCCAGTTCCGCCTGCATCCGCGCCACCACGCCGCGCCCCTCGTCGCGCAAACGCCGCGCGGCGTCGAGGTCCGCGTCCACCCCCGGCGCGATCAGCCCGCCGTCGCGCAACAGCGGCGGCGGCGTCTCGACCAGCGCCGCCGCCAGCCGCGCGGCCAGCGCCCGACCGCCGCCAAGGCGCGCCGTCTCGGCCTGCGGCCAGTCCGTTGCCGCCAGCATGTCCGCCAGCTCCGCCGCCCGCGCCAGCCCGTCGCGCAGGGCGGCGAGGTCGCGCGGGCCGCCCCGGTCGAGCGCAAGGCGGCCCAGCGCGCGCGCCGCGTCGGGCGCGCGGCGCAGCAGCGCGCGGGCGGTCTCGCGCCGGGCGGCGTCCTCCACAAAGAACGCCACCGCGTCCAGCCGCGCGGCGATGGCGCCCGGGTCGGTCAGCGGCGCCGCCAGCCGCGCCTCCAGCAGCCGCGCGCCCGGCGCGGTGAGGGTGCGGTCGATGGCGTGCAGCAAGCCGCCCTCGCGCGCGCCCGCCAGTGTGCGGGCGAGTTCGAGGTTGCGTCTTGTCGCGGCGTCGATGCGCATCGCCGCGCCCGGCGCCTCGCGCACCGGCGGGCGCAGCGCCGGGGCGGCGCCCTTCTGGGTCAGCGCGACATAGTCGGCCAGCGCGCCCATCGCGGCGATTTCGGGCCGGGTGAAGCGCCCGAACGCCTCCAGCGTCGCGACGCCGTAGAGGGCCTTCAGCCGCGCTTCTCCGGACGCGCTGTCGAAGCTCGAAGGCCCCAGCGGCGTGGCGACCGCGCCGAGATCGTCCAGCAGCGCCGCAAGCCTTGCGTCCTGCGCGTCCGCCTCGGCCAGCAGCGTCTCGCGCGGGGCGAGCCGCGCCAGCGCCGGGCCGAGGTCGGCGCGGGCGACGGGCGCGGCGCCGATCTCGCCGGTGGACAGATCCAGCCACGCCAGCCCGCCCTCGTCGCGGATCTCGGCGAAGGCGCACAGGCGACAGGCGGCGCGCGCCTCCAGCAGCGCGTCCTCGGTCAGCGTGCCGGGCGTGACCAGCCGCGTCACCGCGCGGGCGACCACCGATTTGGCGCCGCGCTTGCGCGCCTCGGCGGGGTCT
>CAZRFB010000251.1:0-3660 GCA_964599185.1 uncultured Rhodobacterales bacterium
CTGGGAGCTGCTGATCGCGCTGTCGCGCGAGGATGGCGTGACGATCTTCATCTCCACCCATTTCATGAACGAGGCGACGCGCTGCGACCGCATCTCGCTGATGCACGCGGGCCGCGTTCTGGCGCAGGGCGCGCCGGAGGAGGTGCGCCGCGCGCAGGGCGCCACGACGCTGGAGGACGCCTTCGTGGCGCTGCTGACGCAGGCGGGCGCAGGCGACGCGGCAGGCGATGCGGCGGGCGACGCGGCAGGCGATGGGGCGGGCGAAGGCGCGGAGCGCACGCCGCAGGCTCCGCGTCCGGCGGCGGACGCCCGCCAGCCCTATCTGTCGCCCGCCCGGCTCTGGGCCTTTGCGCGGCGCGAGGCGGTCGAGATCCGGCGCGACCCCATCCGGCTGGGCTTCGCGCTGCTCGGCCCCGTCGCGCTGATGCTGGCGATGGGCTTCGGCATCACCTTCGACGTGGAGAACCTGCGCTACGCGACGCTGGATCAGGACCGATCGCGCGAAAGCCGGATGCTGGACGACGCC
Organism: uncultured Rhodobacterales bacterium; assembly: GCA_964599185.1. Lineage (GTDB taxonomy): Bacteria > Pseudomonadota > Alphaproteobacteria > Rhodobacterales > Rhodobacteraceae > Rubrimonas. Next base: position 527 of record CAZRFB010000251.1, read on the forward strand.
TTTTCCGGCTCACGCTATTTCGCCCGCGCCCCCGTCATCGCCGATTTCGACGCACTTGATGCTAGGATGCAGGCGGGCGATTTCGCGGCGGCGCTGGTGATCCCGCCGGGCTTCGGGCGCGATCTGGCGGCGGGCCGGGCGCCCGAGATCGGCGTTTGGCTCGACGGCTCGAACACCACCCGCGCCGAGACCGGGCGCGGCTATGTGCAGGGCGTGATCGCGGACCATCTGCGCGACGTCGTCCGGCGCGAGACCGGCGCTGCTCTGACGGCGGCGCCGCTGGTCGAGCCGCGCTTTCGCTACAATCAGGCGTTCCGCTCGCAATTCGCCATCCCGCCGGGCGTGCTGATGCTGGTGATGATGATGATCCCCGCCATGCTGACCGCGCTGGCCGTGGTGCGGGAGAAGGAGATGGGCTCGATCGTCAACCTCCACGCCGCGCCCGCGCGCCGCATCGAGTTTCTGGTCGGCAAGCAGGCGCCCTATGTCGGCGTGGCGATGCTCAGCTTCTTCAGTCTGGTGGCGGTGATGGCGGCGGCTTTCGGCGCGACGCTTTCGGGCGGCGCCCCGGCGCTGGCGCTCGGCGCGCTGCTCTACGCCACGGCGGCGACCGGGTTCGGCCTTGTGGTCTCGACCTTCGTGCGCTCGCAGATCGCCGCGATCTTCGCCACCGCGATCATCGTGATGATCCCGGCCGTCAACTTTTCGGGGATGCTCTATCCGATCGCGACGCTGGAGGGCGGCGCGGCGCTGATCGGGCGGGGGTTTCCCGCGCTCTACTTCCAGCGCATCAGCGCGGGCGTGTTCAACAAGGGGCTGGATCTGGCCGACCTGTGGCCCAACCACCTGGCGCTGGCGCTGTTCTGCGCGCTGTTCTGGGCGATGGCGGCGCTGATGCTGCAAAAGCAGGAGGCCTGAGCGATGCGCGGCTTCTGGACCGTCTATCGCCTCGGGGTGAAGGAGGTGTTCAGCCTGCTGCGCGACCCGGTGCTGATGGGGCTGATCCTCTACACCTTCACGGTCGCGATCTACACCGTGGCCAACGGCGTGCAGACCGAGGTGCGCAACGCGGCGATCGCGGTGGTGGACGAGGACCGCTCGGCGCTGTCGGGCCGCATCGCGGCGGCCTTCCTGGCGCCGCAGTTCAAGCCGCCCGCCGCCCTGACGCTGGACGCGGTGGACGCAGCGATGGACGCGGGGACCTACAGCTTCGTGCTCGACATCCCGCCGCGTTTCGAGGCCGATCTTCTGGCCGGGCGCGCGCCCGCGATCCAGCTCAACGTGGACGCCACCGCGATGACGCTGGCGGGCAACGGCGCGCGCTATATCGGCGCCATCGTCGAGGCCGAGACGGCAGCGTTTCTAGCGCAGGGCGGCGGGCGGGCTGGCGGCGAGGGCGTTCGCGTCGCCATCCGGGCGAAATACAACCCCAACCTTGAGGGCGGCTGGTTCATGGCGATGAACCAGCTTGTCAACAACCTCACCATCCTCGCCATGATCCTCGGCGGCGCGGCGGTGATCCGCGAGCGCGAGCACGGCACCATCGAGCATCTGCTGGTCATGCCGGTGACCGCCGCGCAGATCATGCTCGCCAAGATCTGGGCCAACGGGCTGGTGATCGTGCTGGCCGCGTCGCTGTCGCTGCGGCTGGTGGCGGGGGGGCTGATCGGCGTGCCGGTGGCGGGGCCGCCGGGCCTGTTCGCGTTCGGCGCCGCGATCTATGTATTCGCGGTGATCTCGATGGGGGTGATGCTGTCCACCGTCGCCACCACCATGCCGCAGTTCGGCCTGCTGTCGATCCCGGTGTTCGTGGTGATGAACCTGCTGTCGGGCGGCATCACGCCGATCGAAAGCATGCCGCCCGCGTTGCAGGTCGCGGTGCAGGCGCTGCCCTCGACGCATTTCGTGGCGTTCTCGCAATCGGTGCTGTTTCGCGACGCCGGGCCGGGAGTGGTGTGGCCGCAACTCGCCGCCATGGCCGGGCTTGGCGCGCTGTTTTTCGCGCTGGCGCTGCGCCGGTTCCGCGCCGCGCTGTCGGCGGCGCAATGACGCGGCGCTGATCCGGAGGACGCGACCGGCGGCGGCGAAAGGCGCGTGCGGCGCGGCTTGGCTTGGCGCGGCTTGCATGCGAACCTGCGCACAGATTGCGCAGGAGCCGCCATGACCGACGCCCCGAAGGAGACCGCCGTCGATGTGCTGGTGCGCCGCCTGTCGGCGGGCATCGTCGAGGGCGCGCTGGGGCCGGGGATGCGGCTGGACGAGCAGTCGCTGGCCGAGCGCTTTCAGGTCTCGCGCACGCCGGTGCGCGAGGCGCTGGCGCAACTGGCCGCGCACGGGCTGGTCGAGCGGCGCCCGCATCGCGGCGTGGTGGTGGCGGCGCTGTCGATGGAGCGGCTGGCGCATCTGTTCGAGCTGATGAGCGAGTTGGAGGGCGTCTGCGCCCGGCTGGCGGCGCTGCGCATGACCGACGCCGAGCGCGCCGCGCTCGCCGCCGCGCATCTGGCCGCGCGCGCGCTGGCGCAGGCGGAGGACGTGGAGAGTTACGCCGACGCCAACCGCCTGTTCCATCTGGCGATCTACGACGGCGCCCACAACCCGGCGCTGGTCGAGACCACCCGCGACGTGCGCAACCGGCTGGCGCCGTTCCGCCGCGCGCAGTTTCACGCGCAGGGTCGGCCGTCGGCGAGCTGGGCCGAGCACGACGCGGTGGTGCAGGCGATCCTGGCGCGCGCGGGCGACGCCGCCTGCGCCGCGATGCGCGCGCATATCGGCAAGGTCAAGGACGCCTACCGCGCCTACGCCGAAATCGGCGGCGACGCGCCCGCGCCCTGATCCGCGCCGCCGCCCGGATAAACGGCAGCGTTTCGCGCCACTGCCTGCTTTACCGGCGCCCGCCGCAAGGCGCCGCGCTGCGCGCGCGACGGATTATCCCGCAAGTTCAGCATGATCGCCCAACGCCGTCGGCGTGGCGCCATTCTTGCAAAACATTTCGAAAGATTGTCCACAGACTTGCATGCGATCCTGCGCGCACGACGCCGGACGCCGATGACAGGAGAGACCGATGCACCGACGCAGTTTCCTGAAGGCCACCGGCGCCGCGACGCTGGGCGCCGCCGCGCTGCCGTTCCTGCGCG
>CAZRFB010000252.1:0-13935 GCA_964599185.1 uncultured Rhodobacterales bacterium
GAACGACGCCAGCGCCGCCGCGCCATCGCCCGCCGCGCGCCACAGCGGGTTGCCGCGCGCCACATGCGCCTCAAGGATCAGCCCTTGCGGCGTCTGGGTCGCGATCACCGGCAGGTGCGCGGCGGTCAGCGCGCCGTCGCGGGTGACGACGAAGGCGCCGAGCCGCAAGGCCTCGATCGCGGCCAGCAGCCGCGCAGGGTCGGTCTCCAGCGATTGCGCGCGCGCATACATGGCGCTTTCTCCCGTCGCGAGGCGCGCCTGTGCTAGCGCCGCTTACGGCCCCGCGTCCAGCGCGAAATAGACGTATCCCCAGGCGTCGCAGGTCGCCTCGAACAGCGCCATCTCCGCGCGCGCCTCCGAAATGGCGGCGGCCAGCGCGGGGTCGGCGCCCGCTGCGATTTCCGCGATGTGGGCGGCGAGCGGGTCGTAATAGCTCTCCCACCACGCCGCAGGCGACAGCCGCTCGGCGGCGACCAGCCGCCAGCCCGCCGCCTCGGCGCGGCCCAGCGCGTCGGCGACCGTGCCCATCGCGGGATAGGCTTGCGCCCAATGCGCCGCCGCCGCCGCCGGGCGGGCGGGGCCGAACCAGACGCATTCCGACACCACTAGCCCGCCGCCCGCCCGCACCAGCGGCCGCCACAGCCGCAGCGCCTGCGCAAAGCCGATGGCGTAAGCCGCGCCCTCGCTCACGATCACGTCGAGCGACCCCGGCGCGACCGGCGGCGCCGCCATGTCGCCCAGCACCGGCGTCACCGCGCCGCGCCGGGGCGGATGCGCCGCCAGCCGCGCGGCCAGCCGGTCGATGAACGGCGCGGCGGCGTCGAGCGCCAGCACGTCCCAGCTCCGCGTCAGCGCCAGCCGCAGCGCCGTGGCGCCGGAGCCGCAGCCCAGATCGGCGGCGCGGGCGCCGTCGGCCATCCGCAGCCGGTCGATCATCCGGTCGAGCGTCGCGCCCTCGCCCGGCCCCTGCCGGGGCGCGTCGCCGTGCAGCCGGATCAGCGCGTCGAGGCTGGCGGCGCTCAAGCCTGCGTTTCCTGCGCGGCCAGCGCGATCGCGATCTCCGCCGCCAGCCGCGCGTTGTTCTCGATCAGCGCGACGTTGGCGGTCAGGCTGCGCCCCTCGGTCGCCCGCAGCATCCGCCCCAGCAGGAACGGCGTGACCGCCTTGCCGCTGACGCCCTGCGCCGCCGCCTCGGCCACGGCGGCGTCGATCAGCGGCGCGATCTCGGCCATCGGGATCTCGGCCTCGCGCGGGATCGGGTTGGCGACAAGCTGTCCGCCCGCCAGCCCCAGCGCCGCGCGCATCCGGTGGGCGCGGGCGATCTGGCCGGCCTCGTCCATGCGCAGCGGCGCGGGCAGGCCGCTGTCGCGCGACCAGAAGGCGGGAAAGGCGTCGGCGCGATACACGATCACCGGCACGCCGCGCGTCTCCAGCGCCTCCAGCGTCTTGGGGATGTCGAGGATCGCCTTCGCGCCCGCGCAGACCACGGTGACGGCGGTTTTCGCCAGCTCGTCGAGGTCGGCGGAGATGTCGAACGTGCTCTCCGCGCCGCGATGCACGCCGCCGATGCCGCCGGTGGCGAACACCGCGATCCCCGCCAGCCGCGCGCAGATCATCGTCGCGGCCACAGTGGTCGAACCGTCGGCCATCAGCGCCAGCCGCGCCGCCAGATCGGCGCGTGACAGCTTGGCGACATCGGTGGCGCGGGCCAGCGCCTCAAGCTGGGCGTCGTCCATGCCCACGTGCACCCGCCCGCCCAGCACCGCGATGGTGGCCGGCGCTGCGCCCGCCGCGCGCACCGTCGCCTCGACGCGGCGCGCGGTCTCAAGGTTCTGCGGCCAAGGCAGGCCGTGGGTGACTATGGTGCTCTCCAGCGCCACCACGGGGCGGCCCTCGGCCTGCGCCGCCGTCACCTCGGCGGTGCGCGCAAGCGCGATCACGCCGCGCGCCTGCGCGCCGCCGCCAGCCCTGCGGCCAGCGCCTCGGCGGGCCGCGCGCCGGTCAGCGTCGCCGCCAGATGCGCGGCGATCAGCGCGTCGCCCAGCCCGGTGACCGAGCGCACCGCGCCCTTGTCGGGCGACAGCGTGACATGGCCATGGGCGCCCACGTCCGCCGCAGGCAGCGGCCCGTTGGTGACCACGGCGCGGCGCACGCCCCGCGCCGCCAGCGCCTCCGCCGCCGCGCGCGCGGCGTTCAGCCCGGCGGCGCAGATCGCCTCCGCCTCCGCCCGGTTGCAATAGAGCCGGTCGAGCCGCGCGAGGATGGGGCGCAGCTTCGCGGCCTTCGCCTCCGACACCGCGTCGGCCATCAGCGGCGGGCGGTCGTCCAGCATCGCCAGCGCGCGGATCACCGGCGCGGGCAGGTTGGCGTCGATCAGCCAGGCGTCGGCTGGGGGCAGCGCGTCGAGCGGCAGGTGCGCGGGCGCCATGGCGTCGAGCGCGGCGAGGTCGGCGACGGCGGCGATCAGCTCGCCGTCGGCGCGTTCGATGCCGACATAGCGCCCGGTCTCTGCGCCGCGATAGGGGATCAGCCCGGCCGCGCTGACGCCCGCCGCCTCAAGCATCGCGGCCAGGGCGCGCCCCTCGGCGTCGTCGCCCACCGCCGCGACCAGCGTCACCGCCACCCCCGCCGCCGCCAGCCCCAGCGCCACGTTCAGCGCCACGCCGCCGGGGCGCGTCACCACCAGCCCCGGCGCATCGGCGCCGCGCGCGCCGGGGTTGGCGCGCGCGATCACGTCCCAATGGGCCGCGCCGAAACAGACGACATGCGGGCTTGCGTTCATGCGCGCGAGGGTGGCGCCGGATCGCCCCCACCGCAAGCTGTTTCACGCCAAAGGCTTGCGTTAAAACGTTCACACAGGCTTCAGCGCGCCCAGCGCAGCCCCGCCGCCTCGCCCGCCGTGCGCAGGAACGGAAAGCCCACGTCGATCACGTCGTCGGGGTTCTCCGCCACCGGGCGCCAGATCGCCAGCCCGCTGGCGAGGTCGGCGTCCACAAAGACGAAACTCTCCAGCGCCGCGCAGCCGTCGAAGCCCGCCGCCTTCAGCCCCTGAAACACGTTCGCCCAGTCCACCGTGCCGCGCCCCGGCACGCCGCGGTTGCTCTCCGACAGGTGGACATAGCCCAGCAGGTCGCCCGCGTCGGCGAAGCCCTGCGCATGGCTCACCTCCTCGATGTTCATGTGATAGGTGTCGAGGTGGATGAAGGCGTTGTCGGCGCCGCTGCGCTCGATCACCGCGCGCGCCGCCGCGCCGGTGTTGAGCAGGTGGGTCTCGTAGCGGTTGCACGGCTCGATCCCGAAGCGCAGGCCCAGCTTTTTCGCCAGCGCCGCCGAACGCGAAACATGGCGCGTCATGGCGTCGATCTCCCGCGTCGTCGGCGCGGCGCCGGAGGTCTGGCCGATCACGCCGAAGGTGACGCCCGACAGCGCCGTGGCGCCCGCGCTGGCCGTGACCTCCAGCGCGACGCGGATGAAGTCGAACGCCTCGTCGGGCCGCTCGGCGACGTTCAGCGTCGCGGGCAGGCCCAGCGAGCACACCAGTTCGACGTCGTGCTTCGCCGCCAGCGCGCGCGTGCCTGCGATGTCGAGCTCCGCCGGGCGCAGCAGCGGGATCTCGATCACCGAGACGCCATGCGCGGCCATGCGCGGCAGGATCGCCGCCCAGAGGTCGGGGCGCCATTCCGGCGCCGCCGCCAGCGCGTGCAAGCCAAGTGAGACCATCGTTTTCTATCCCTTCGACTCATGGGTGGCGGCGTCGGCCATGTCCGCGCCGCCGACGATATGGCGCACCACCTCGGTCATCGAGGTGCGCGCGGTGACAAGATCGGCGTCAACCCGCCCGTGGCGCAGCACCACGATGCGGTCGGTGACGGCGAGCACGTCGTTGAGGCGGTGGCTGATCAGGATCACCGCGATCCCCTCCGCCTTGAGCCTGCGGATGAGGTCGAGCACGCCCTGCACCTCGCGCACCGCCAGCGCCGCCGTCGGCTCGTCCATGATCACGAGGCGGGGGTTGAAGGTCAGCGCGCGGGCGATCGCCACCGACTGTTGCTGACCGCCCGAGAACGAGCCGACCGGGCGGTGCAGCGAGGGCAGCCTTGCGCCGATGCGCGCCAGCATCGCGCCCGCCTCGCGGTCCATGCGCGCCTTGTCCACAAAGCCGGGGATCAGCCCGAACAGCCGCTTCACCGGCTCGCGCCCGAGGAAGATGTTGCTGGCGGCGTCCTGCTGCCCGGCCAGCGAGAGGTCCTGATAGATCATCTCGACGCCGAGGTCGCGCCGGGCGCCGGGGTCGAGCGCGGTGATGTCGCGCCCGTCGAGCAGGATCGCGCCCGCGTCGGCCGCGTGGATGCCGGTGATGGTCTTCATCAGCGTGGATTTTCCCGCGCCGTTGTCGCCGACCAGCCCCACCACTTCGCCCGGCCCGACCGAGAAATCGACGCCGTGCAGCACATCGACCGGGCCGAAGCGCTTGGTCACGCCGCGCACCTCAAGCAGCGTCACGCCCGCGCCCCCCGCGCCTGACGCTGGTCGATGAACACCGCCAGGATCAGCACGGCGCCGATCGCCATCTGCTGATAATAAGACTGCACCGCCATCAGGTTCAGCCCGTTCTGCAACACCCCCATGATCAGCGCGCCGATCATCGCGCCCAGCACCGAGCCGCGGCCGCCGAACAGGTTGGTGCCGCCGATGATCGCGGCGGTGATCGCGGTCAGCTCATAGCTCATCCCCGCCGTGGGGTCGCCCGAGTTCACCCGCGCCATGAACACCATCCCCGCCAGCCCCGCCGTCAGCCCGGCGATCACATACAGCGCGCGGCGGTGGCGCTCGACGCGCAGGCCCGCCGCCCGCGCCGCGCCCTCGCTGTCGCCCAGCGCCAGCGTGTGCCGCCCGAACCGGGTGTAGGCGAGCGCGTAATGCGCGATCAGCGCGGCGAAGATGAAGATGAACACCGGCGTCGGCACGCCGAACGGGCGGCCCTGTCCCAGCCAGACGAGGCCGGACGGCAGGCCATAGATCACCCGTCCGTCCGAGATCACCAGCGCCAGCCCGCGCGCCAGCCCCAGCATCCCCAGCGTCACGATGAAGGCGGGCACGCCCGCGCGCGTCACCAGCTGGCCGTTGATCCAGCCCGCGGCCATCCCGGCGCCCAGACACGCCGCCACGCCGATCGGCGCGGGCAGGCCGAGGGTGACGCAGGTCCACGCGCCCGCCACCCCCGCCAGCCCCATCACCGAGCCGAGCGACAGATCCAGCCCGCCGCCGCTGATGACAAAGGTCGCGCCGATGGCGAGGATGCCGATGGTCGCGGTCGCCAGCAGGATGTTGAGCAGGTTGCCCACCGACAGGAAGAACGGCGACAGGAACGCCATAACCCCGCCCAGCAGCAGCAGCACGACCAGCGACTCCAGCCGCACATGCGCGCGCTCCAGCGCGACGCGCTGCGCGACGGTCCAGCCGTGATCTATGCTGGCGAGGGCGAAGCGCGCCATCGGGATCTCCCGCAGAAGGGCGGCGCCCCGCAGAGCGCCGCGCGAAGGGTTTGGGGCTACTTGACGTAAGCCAGCAGCGGCTCGGTCCCCGCGTCCAGCACCGCCTTGGTCAGCACCAGCGTCGGCACGTGGATCACCGGCGCCACCGTCTCGCCCCGGATCGCCTTCGCCACGTCCACCACCGCCTGCTTGCCCACCAGATAGGGAAGCTGCGCGACCGAGGCGTTCAGCCGCCCGTCGCGGATCGACTTGACCGCGTCGGCGTTGCCGTCCACGCCGATCACGGTCACCTGCGCGCCCTTGCCCGCCGCATGGACCGCCTCGACCGCGCCCAGCGCCATGCCGTCGTTGGCGGCGAAGATCGCCACGAGGTCGGGGTGGCGGGTCAGGATGTCGTTGGCGATGGTGGCGGCCTTGCCGCGATCCCAGTCGCCGGGCAGCGAGGCGACAATCTCCAGCCCCGGCGCCAGATCGGCCAGCTTCGCGGCGAAGCCCTGCGCGCGCTTCTGGCCGGTGATGTTGCCCGACAGCCCCTCGATCACCAGAACCGGCCCGGTCGCCCCGGCGCCAAGCTGCGAGACCAGCCACTCGGCGCCCTGCGCGCCGGCGGCCACGTTGTCGGAGCCGATGCTGAAGGCGATCTCGACGCCCGCGCTTTTCAGAATCTCGGGGTCGAGGTTGCCGTCGAGGTCCACCACCTTCACGCCTGCGGCGTTGGCCTGCGCCAGGCAGGGCAGCAGGTTGGTCGAGTTGATCGCGGCGGTGATCATCGCCTCCGGCTTGCGCTGGAGCATGGTGTTGCAGACGTTGAGCTGCGGCTCGGCGGCCTGGTCGCTCTCAACGGCCTGCGCGAAATAGCGCACGCCGGCCTCCTTCGCGCCATCCTCCACGCCCTGCGCCATGGCGCCCCAGAACGGGTTGGCGAGCGTCTTCATCAGCACGGCGTAGCCGCCTTCCTGCGCCTGCGCGGCGGAGACCGACAGGGCGAGGGCGGCGACGATCAGGGTCATGCGTTTCATCTGGGTTCCTCCGGTTGCGGCCGGGATCTTGCTGGTCCCGGTTCCTTGGGTCTGTGGTCGCGGCGGTCAGTCTGGCGGCGGCGCGATCGCGCCGCGCGTCTCGAAACGGCAGGGCAGGGCGTGGGCGCGCGGCGCCGCCTTGTCGCCGCGGATGCGCGCCATCAGCAGGCGCATCGCCTCCAGCCCCATCGCGCGCACCGGCTGGCCCACGGCGGCGATGGGCGGATCGGCGAGCGCCATCCAGTCGGCGTCGTCGAAGCTGACCAGCGTCACGTCCTGCGGACGGCGCCAGCCCCGGCGGCGCGCCTCCGCCAGCATGGCCATCAGACCGGGCAGATAAAGCGAGAAGATCGCCGTCGGCTGCGGCCCCGCGTCGATCTGCGCCGCCAGCAGCGGCCCCATCGACGCCTTGTCGAGGCCGCAGAACGCCACCGACGCCTCCATCCCGCGCGCCGCCGCGCGCGCCTGAAACCCCGCGACGCGCGCCGCGATGTTGGGCAGGTCAGGCGTCGAGCCGACCAGCAGGACGCGGCGATGCCCGGCGTCGAGCAGGCTGTCGGCCACCGCGCCCGCCGCCGTCTCGTCATCCGCGCGCACGGTGTCGAAGGCCGCATTGGGCGCCGCGCGGTCGATCAGCGTCGCCTCCAGCCCGAAACCCTGCAACAGCGCGGCGGCGCGCGCGCCGTCGTCGGTGGGCGCGATCACCACGCCGGCCACCCGCCAGTCGCGCATCCGCCCGATCAGCTCGGCCTCGCGCGCGGGGTCCTCCCAACTCGACATCGCCACCAGCGCGAAGCCCTCGCGCTCGGCGACGCTCTCCAGCGCCGCGATCACGCCGCCGAAGAACGGGTTTTCGAAATCCGGCGCGATAACGCCGATCAGCGTTCGCTGCCCCCGGCGCAGGTTGGCGGCGAGCGGGTCGATGCGGTAGTCGAGCCTGAGCACAGCCGCGCGCACCCGCGCGGCGTAGTCGCTTGTCACGGTCAGGTCGCCGCGCAGCACCTTGGAGACGGTCGCGATCGACACGCCCGCCGCCGCCGCCACATCGCGAATCGACGCTCTGCGCGTCATGCCTCTCCCCATATAACGCGCCTTGTTTCTGCGCTGAGAGGCAGGATGAACCGTTTCATATCGGTCGTAAACCCGATTATGCTGGCGAGGACTCATTTCTGTGAGAAGGCCCCGCCGCCATGACAGACGCCCCGCCGCTGGTGATCGCCGCGCCTGCGCCGCGCACCCTGCCGGAGATTTTTACGCCCGAGGCCCGCGCCCGGCTGGAGGCGCGCTATCGCGTGGTCGAGGCCGAGGCGGCGGCGGTCGCCGCGCACCCCGCGCTGGCCGAGGCGCGCTATGTGATCGGTCAGCCGCCGCTGCCGGGCGCGGCGTTGGCGCGGGCGGCGCATCTGCGCGCGGTGTTCAACGTCGAGGGCAACCTGCTCGACAACATGGATTACGCCGCCTGCTTCGCGCGCGGCGTGCATGTGCTGACCACGGCGCCGGTGTTCGCCGAGCCGGTCGCCGAGATCGGGCTGTGCTTTGCGCTGGCGCTGGCGCGCGACGTGGTGGAGGCCGACGCGGCGTTTCGCGAGGGGCGCGAGCGCTGGGGCTTTGACGGCAACGCGCAGGCGCGGCTGATCGGCGGCTCGGCGGTCGGCTTCGTCGGCTTTGGCGATCTGGGCCGGGCGCTGCGGCGGTTGCTGACCGGCTTTCGCGTGACGGTGCGCGCCTTCGATCCCTGGCTGCCCGAGGCCAGCCTGCGCGACGCCGACGTGATCCCCGCGTCGCTCGACAGCGTGCTGCGCGACAGCGACACGGTGTTCGTGGTGGCGCCGGTCACCACCGAGAATCAGGGGTTTCTCGGCGCCGAGGCCTTCGCCATGATGCGCCCCGGCGCGAGCCTGATCCTGCTCAGCCGCGCGGGCGTGGTGGACTTTCCCGCGCTGCTCGACGCGGTGGCGTGCGGCCATATCCGCGCGGCGAGCGACGTTTTTCCGCAGGAGCCGCCCGCGCCGGACGATCCGCTGCGCAGGCTGCCGGGGCTGCTGCGCTCGGCGCACCGCGCGGGCGCGCTGACGGAAGTGATGCTGCGGATGGGCGACATGGCGCTCGACGACATGGCGCTGATGGATCGCGGCTTGCCGCCCGCGCGCTGCAAGCGCGCCGAGCGCGAGACGGCGGCGCGGATGCGCTCGCGCCCGGTCGCGAAAACCTGACGCTTTAACCGGCTGGCGCGGCGTGTTAAGCGCCCGGCGCGCGGCCCTTGCGGGCGGCGCCCGTTTTCACGCCGCGCCGCAGAGCGCCGCTTTTCAGCAAGGACGACCCCGATGGCCGCCACCCGCACGTTCTCGATCATCAAGCCCGACGCCACCCGCCGCAACCTGACCGGCGCCATCAACGCCAAGCTGGAGGCCGCCGGCCTGCGCATCGTCGCGCAGAAGCGCATCCACATGACCAGGGCGCAGGCGGGCAAGTTCTACGAGGTCCACGCCGCCCGCCCGTTCTACGACGAGCTGTGCGAGTTCATGTCCTCCGAGCCGGTGGTGGTGCAGGTGCTGGAGGGCGAGGACGCGGTGGCGAAGAACCGCGAGATCATGGGCGCCACCAACCCAAAGGACGCCGCCGAGGGCACCATCCGCAAGGAATTCGCGCTGTCGATCGGCGAGAACTCGGTGCACGGCTCCGACAGCGCCGACAACGCCGCCATCGAGATCGCGTTCTTCTTCGCCGGGATGGAGATCGTCGGCTGAGACGGCTTTTCGCGCCCGCTCAACGCCGGGGCGGGCGCGCCCCTCACAGCATCGAGGGCAGCACCTGGTCGGGCGGGCGGTGGCCGTCGGCGTAGGTCTTGATGTTGAGGATCACCTTTTCGCCCATGTCGAGGCGGCCTTCCTCGGTGGCAGAGGCCATGTGCGGCAGCAGCGCGACGTTGGGCAGCGCCATGAGGCGGGGGTTGACCGCAGGCTCCTTCTCGAACACGTCGAGGCCCGCGCCCGCCAGTTCGCCCTTCATCAGCATCCGCGTCAGCGCGTTCTCGTCGATGATCTCGCCGCGCGCGGTGTTGATGACGATGGCGGTGGGCTTGAGCAGCTTGAGCCTGCGCGCCGACAGCAGGTGAAAGGTCGCGGGCGTGTGGGGCACGTGGACGGTGACGACATCGACGCGCGCCAGCATCTGGTCGAGACTTTCCCACCACGTCGCGCCCACCGCCTCCTCGGCGTCGGGGCGCAGGCGCTGGCGGTCGTGGTAGTGGACCTGCAGCCCGAAGCCGCCCGCCCGCCGCGCCAGCGCCTGGCCGACATGGCCCATGCCGACGATGCCCAGCCGCTTGCCGCCGATCCGCCGCCCCACCATGCCGGTCGGCGCCCAGCCCTCCCACTTGCCCGACTGCATCATCGCCAGCCCCTCGGGGATGCGCCGCGCCACGGCGAGGATCAGCGCCATGGTCATGTCGGCGGTGTCCTCGGCCAGCACGCCGGGGGTGTTGGTGACCACCATGCCGCACTCACGCGCCGTGGCGACGTCGATATGGTCAAAGCCCGCGCCGTAGTTGGCGATCAGCTTCAGTCCGCCCTCGCGCCCGCGCGCGATCACCTTCTGGTCGATGCGGTCGGTCACCGTGGGCGCCAGCACTTCGGCCCGCGCGGCGGCGGCGCCCAGCTCCTCCGCCGTCATCGGGTGGTCGTCGTGGTTCAGCTCCACGTCGAACAATTCGCGCATCCGGGTCTCGATCGGTTCGGGCAGGCGGCGCGTGACGACGACTTTGACCTTGTGCTGCGGCATGACGTTCCCTCTTTCGTTACGCTTGTGATAGAATCTTACGCGAGGCGCGAACAGAGAGAACAGGCGTAAATCATGATCATCCGGGTTCGCATCGCCGTGGCGGCGATGGGCTTCGCCCTTGCGGCGATGGGCTTCGCCCTGGCGGCGGGCGGGGCTTCGGCGGCGGGGGATGCGGGCGAGGCGGAGAGCGCGCCGCGCCTTGGCGCGCAGACCCATCAGCCGCTGCCGCGTTTCGTCAGCCTGAATGTGGACAAGGTGAACGTGCGGCGCGGCCCCGGCGTGTCGCACCGCATCGACTGGGTGTTCCTGCGCCGGGGCGCGCCGCTGGAGGTGGTGGCCGAACATGGCCACTGGCGCAAGGTGCGCGACATGGACGACGCCGAGGGCTGGGTGCATCACGCCATGCTGCGCCCCACGCGCACCGCCGTCGTCATCGCCGCGCCCGACGCCACCATCCGCCGCGACCCCGCGCCCGACGCGGCCCCGGTGGCGCGGCTGGAGACCGGCGTCACCGGACGGCTGCGCGCCTGCGGGCCGCTCTGGTGCCAGATCGACGCGGGCGGCTATCGCGGCTGGGCGCAAAAGGCCGACCTCTGGGGCGTGCGCCGCGACGAGGAGTTCAGATAGCGCCGCATAAGGCCCGGCCCCGGCGCGCCCGAACACACGCCCGAACACACCCCGGCGCGGCGTCTGTCAGGTCGGCGCCGCGCCAATCCGCTTTTTTCGCGACAAGCCCCCCATCCGGGCGCAGTTTTGCGGTTGACCCCGTGTCGGCTCCCGGACTAACCGTAATGCGCGGCACCCGTAGCTCAGCTGGATAGAGCGCTGCCCTCCGAAGGCAGAGGCCACAAGTTCGAATCTTGTCGGGTGCACCATCCCATACCCCCTCAACGGCCTATGCGGCGTCAGGGAGATTCCAAAAATCCCCTGAAAACCAGCTTGTCACGCTCTGGCGACAAGCTGCGGGTTCTCGATCGGGCGACGATCAGGAAGCGCAACGAAAAATGGCGGGCGCAGGTGCGCCGCAGCGGGGACGCCAGACTCGCCCAGCGGCGCCCACCCGATAAATCCCGGAAGAATTGTTCATTTTTTCAGGTGGTTATGTCGCACTCTGGTGTGGCTTCGGAATCCCCGGAGGGGCAACATCATTCCCACTCGATGGTTCCCGGCGGCTTTGAGGTGACGTCATAGACAACCCGATTGACGCCCTTGACCTCGTTGACGATCCGGGCCGAGACCTGCGCCAGAAAGCTGTGCTCGAACGGATAGTAGTCGGCGGTCATGCCGTCCACCGAGGTCACCGCGCGCAGCGCCAGAACGTAGTCATAGCTGCGCCCGTCGCCCATCACGCCGACGCTGCGCACCGGCAGCAGCACGGCGAAGGCCTGCCAGATCGCGTCATAGAGGCCGGCGGCGCGGATCGCGTCGAGATACACCGCGTCGGCCTGGCGCAGGATCGCCAGCTTTTCCGCCGTCACTTCGCCGGGGCAGCGGATCGCGAGGCCGGGGCCGGGGAAGGGGTGGCGGCCGACGAACGCCTCGGGCAGGCCCAGTTCGCGGCCGAGCGCGCGCACCTCGTCCTTGAACAGCGCGCGCAGCGGCTCGACCAGCTTCAGCTTCATGCGCGCGGGCAGACCGCCGACGTTGTGATGGCTCTTGATCGTCACGCTGGGGCCGCCAGTGACCGAGACCGACTCGATCACGTCGGGGTAAAGCGTGCCCTGCCCGAGGAAATCCACGTCGCCGATCTCGCGCGCGTGCTGGTCGAACACGTCGATGAACAGCCCGCCGATGGTCTTGCGCTTGGCCTCGGGGTCGGTGACGCCCGCCAGCGCCTTGAGGAAGCGCGGGCCTTCGTCCGCCGCGATCAGCGGGATGTTGTAGTGGTCGCGAAACAGCGCGACCACCTGTTCGGTCTCGCCCTGCCGCATCATCCCGGTGTCCACGTAGATGCAGGTGAGCCGGTCGCCGATCGCCTGGTGGATCAGCACGGCGGCCACGGTGCTGTCCACGCCGCCCGACAGGCCGCAGACCACGCGCGCGTCGCCCACCTGCGCGCGGATTTTGTCAATCGCCTCCGCGCGGTAGGCCGCCATGGTCCAGTCGCCTGACAGCCCCGCGACGCCCAGCACGAAGTTGCGCAACAGCCGCTCGCCGCCCAGGGTGTGGATCACCTCGGGATGAAACTGCACGCCGTAGAAGCGTCGCGCCTCATCGGCGACGGCGGCGAACGGCGCGTTGGGAGAGGCGGCGATCACCGCGAACCCCTCCGGCAGCCGCGCCACGCGGTCGCCATGGCTCATCCACACCTGTTCCGAGGCGCCGGGCGCAATCCAGCCTTCCAGCAGCGGCGAGGCGGCCGAGGCGGTGAGGCGCGCGCGCCCGAATTCGCGGTGGTGGCCGCCCTCGACCTTGCCGCCAAGCTGGTCGACCATGGTCTGCTGGCCATAGCAGATGCCCAGCACCGGCACGCCGAAGGAGAAGATTTCGGGCGCGGCGCGGGGGCTGTCGGCCTCGGTCACGCTGGCCGGGCCGCCCGACAGGATGATCGCGCGCGGCGCGAACGCCTTGAGGTAGGCGGCATCGACGCGGTTGAAGGGAACGATCTCGGCATAGACGCAAGCTTCGCGCAGCCGTCGCGCGATGAGTTGCGTCACCTGAGAGCCGAAATCGACGATGAGAACGCGCTCGTGCGGGGTCTGGGTCATGGCGTTTCGCGTAATCGCGGATCGGGATTCGCGCAAGCGCAGGTCGCGGATGGGCGCTCGGGCGCCGAAATTCGCCGCCGCCGCCGCGCCGCCGCCGCTAGGCTTGCGTCAAAACAGGCGGAGCAGGGCGATGGGGAGCGGTATGGCCGATTCGGCGGTGGATCACGGCCCGCGCGGGCGGCGCAGCGGCGGCGGCGCGGCGCGGCGGGCGGAGCGCACGGCGCACCGGATCGAGGCGCCGCACGCCCTGATCCGCGCGATTCCGACCTTCGACATCCTCAACGCCGAGGCGCTGGAGATCATCGAATGGAACGCCGAGACCATTCTGGAGGAGGTCGGCGTGGTGTTCGCCGACAATCCTTCCGCGCTGGCGCGCTGGCGCGACGCGGGCGCCGACGTGCGCGACGCCAGGGTGCGCATCCCGCGTGGCCTGGCGCGCGCGCTGTGCGCCACCGCCCCGGCCAGTTTCAGACAGGCGGCGCGCAACCCGGAGCGTTCGGTTGAGATTGGCGGAGAAAACGTTGTTCTTGCGCCTGTTTACGGCCCACCCTTCGTGCGCGATCTCAGCGGCGGTCGGCGCTACGCCACCATGGAGGATTTTCGCGCCTTCGTGAAGCTGACCTATCTTTCGCCGCATCTGCACCACTCCGGCGGCACGGTGTGCGAGCCGACCGACATCGCGGTGAACAAGCGCCACCTCGACATGCTGCACGCCCACATGACGCTGACCGACAAGCCGTTCATGGGGTCGGTGACGGCGCCGGAGCGCGCGGCGGACAGCGTGGCGATGTGCGAGATCCTGTTCGGCGCCGATTTCGTGCGCGACAACGCGGTGATGACCTCGCTGATCAACGTCAACTCGCCGATGGTGTTCGACGCGACGATGATGGGCGCGCTGGAGGTCTATGCGGCGGCGGGGCAGGCGGTGATCGT
>CAZRFB010000253.1:0-4606 GCA_964599185.1 uncultured Rhodobacterales bacterium
GCGGTGCAGGAGAGCGTGGACGACGCGCTGCGCAGCCACTTCGAGAGCACCGGCCACCAGCCCGCCGCGCAGCCCGATATCAAGATCGCCAATCAGGATTTCAAGGAAGGCGACGACCTCGACATCGAGATCGCCTATGAGCAGCTGCCCGAGATCCCGGAAGTCGATTTCGCCTCGATCACGCTGGAGCGGCTGGTCGCCGAGGTCGAGGACGGCGCGGTGGGCGAGGCGCTGGAGAATCTCGCCAAGTCGGCGCAGAACTTCGAGGCGAAGGACGGCGCCGCCGAGGATGGCGATCAGGTGGTGATCGACTTCCTCGGCAAGGTGGACGGCGAAGCTTTCGAGGGCGGCGCGGCGGAGGATTATCCGCTGGTGCTCGGCTCGAACAGCTTCATCCCCGGCTTCGAGGGGCAGCTTGTGGGCGCCGCGGCGGGCGAGGCGCGCGAGGTCTCGGTCAGCTTCCCGGCGGAATACGGCGCCAAGAATCTGGCCGGCAAGGACGCGGTTTTCTCCTGCACCGTGAAGGAGGTCCGCGCGCCCGCGCCCGCCGCCATCGACGACGCGCTGGCGCAGAAATTTGGCGCCGACGATCTGGAGGCGCTGAAGGGCCAGATCCGTGAGCGGCTGGCGGAGGAATACAAGGGCGCGGCGCGCGCGCTGCTCAAGCGCAAGCTGCTCGACGCGCTCGACGCGAAGGTGTCGTTCGACCTGCCAGAGAGCCTGGTCAACGCCGAGGCGGGCCAGATCGCCCACCAGCTCTGGCACGAGGAGCACAAGGACGCCCACGGCCACGACCACCCGGCGATCGAGCCGACCGAGGAGCATCTGGCGCTGGCGCGCCGCCGCGTCGGGCTTGGCCTGCTGCTGGCCCATGTCGGCAAGAGCGCCGACGTGAAGATCACCGATCAGGAGATGACCGCCGCCGTGATGCGGCAGGCGCGGCAGTATCCCGGCCAGGAGCGCGCATTCTTCGACTTCATCCGCCAGAACGAGGGCGCGCTGCAGCAGATCCGCGCGCCTTTGTACGAGGACAAGGTTGTGGACTACATCCTTGAACTGGCGAGGGTCGAGGAAACGCCGGTCTCCAAGGACGCGCTGCAGTCGGCGCTTGACGCGCTTGACGAGGATTGAGCGCATCCGCGCCTTGCCGAGGGGGGTGGGGCGCATTACGACTCTGAGCAGTCTGGCGCGCACCCTCGCGCCGCCGATGACGCCCTTTTGAGAAGGCCGCCCGATGCGCGATCCCATCGACCTCTACATGAACACGCTGGTGCCGATGGTGGTCGAGCAGACCAGCCGCGGCGAGCGCGCCTATGACATCTACTCGCGCCTGCTCAAGGAGCGGATCATCTTTCTGTCGGGGCCGGTTCACGACGGCATGTCCACGCTGATGGTGGCGCAGCTGCTGTTTCTTGAGGCCGAAAACCCCAAGAAGGACATCTCGATGTACATCAACAGCCCCGGCGGCGTGGTGTCGTCGGGGCTGTCGATCTATGACACGATGCAATACATCCGGCCCAAGGTCTCGACGCTGGTGGTGGGGCAGGCGGCTTCCATGGGGTCGCTGCTGCTGTGCGCGGGCGAGAAGGACATGCGTTTCTCGCTGCCCAACAGCCGGGTGATGGTGCATCAGCCTTCGGGCGGCTTTCAGGGGCAGGCGTCCGACATTGCGCTGCACGCCAAGGAGATTCTCGAACTCAAGGAGCGGCTGAACCGCATTTACGTGAAACACACCGGTCAGGATTACGACGTGGTCGAGCGCGCGCTGGACCGTGATAATTTCATGACGGCGGAACAGGCGCGTGACTGGGGCTTGATCGACACGATCGTGTCGCGGCGTGACGACGCGCCCGACGCGGCCTGAGGCGGGCGCCGGGCGCGACGCCCGCGCTTGAACCCCCGCCGCGACCGTGTTCCTATGGAACATGTCGCGTTTGCGACAGGGCCGGTTGGCGGCGGGTGCGCCGACCTGTCCCACGGCCTGAGGAGACGGACGAATGAGCAAGACCAGCGCGACCGACGCCAAGAGCACGCTCTACTGCTCGTTCTGCGGCAAGAGCCAGCACGAGGTGCGCAAGCTGATCGCCGGCCCCACCGTGTTCATCTGCGACGAATGCGTCGAGCTGTGCATGGACATCATCCGCGAGGAGACCAAGAGCGGTCTGGTCCGCTCCTCCGACGGGGTGCCCGCGCCCAAGCAGATCTGCAAGGTGCTCGACGATTACGTGATCGGCCAGGAAGTCGCCAAGCGCGTGCTGTCGGTGGCGGTGCACAACCACTACAAGCGCCTCGCCCACGCCGCGAAATCCAGCGATGTCGAGCTGGCGAAATCCAACATCTTGCTGATCGGCCCGACCGGCTGCGGCAAGACGCTGCTGGCGCAGACGCTGGCGCGCATCCTCGACGTGCCGTTCACCATGGCCGACGCCACCACGCTGACCGAGGCTGGCTATGTCGGCGAGGATGTCGAGAACATCATCCTCAAGCTGCTGCAATCGGCCGATTACAACGTCGAGCGGGCGCAGCGCGGCATCGTCTATATCGACGAAGTGGACAAGATCAGCCGCAAGTCCGACAACCCTTCGATCACCCGCGACGTGAGCGGCGAGGGCGTGCAGCAGGCCCTGCTCAAGATCATGGAGGGCACCGTCGCCTCGGTGCCGCCGCAGGGCGGGCGCAAGCATCCGCAGCAGGAATTCCTGCAGGTGGACACCACCAACATCCTGTTCATCTGCGGCGGCGCCTTCGCCGGGCTGGAGCGGATCATCGCCCAGCGCAACAAGGGCTCGGCGATGGGCTTCGGCGCCAACGTCAAGGCCGATGACGACAAGAAGATCGGCGAGCTGCTGATGGCGCTGGAGCCGGAGGATCTGCTGAAATTCGGCCTGATCCCCGAGTTCGTCGGGCGTCTGCCGGTGATCGCCACGCTGCGCGACCTCGATGAGGAGGCGCTGGTCACCATCCTGACCGAGCCGAAGAACGCGCTGGTGCGCCAGTATCAGCGCCTGTTCGAAATGGAGAGCGTCAAGCTCAGCTTCACCAAGGAGGCGTTGAAGGCCGTGGCGCGGCGCGCCATCGACCGCAAGACCGGCGCGCGCGGCCCGCGCTCGATCCTTGAGGACGTTCTGCTCGACACCATGTTCAACCTGCCCGACATGGACGGCGTCGAAGAAGTGGTCGTCAACGAGGAAGTGATCGACGGCAAGGCCAAACCGCTGCAGATCTACGCCGAAAAGCGCGACGGCGCGACCGCCTGATCTCATTTTGTTCGCGCGCGCCTTGATTGGCGCGCGCGCGCGCACAAGATAGGGCGTACGACTCTCACTTGGGGGCGCTGCGCCGCCATAACGGGGCGCTCCGCCTTGCGAAAGGGCAAGAGCCAGATGACCGAAGTCACCCTTCCCGTCCTGCCGCTGCGCGACATCGTGGTGTTTCCCCACATGATCGTGCCGCTGTTCGTGGGGCGCGAGAAATCCGTGCGCGCGCTTGAAGAAGTGATGCGCGACGACAAGCAAATCCTTCTGGCCAGCCAGAAGGACGCCAGCCGCGACGATCCCACCGCCGACGAGATCTTCGAGATCGGCGCCGTGGCCAACGTGCTGCAACTGCTCAAGCTGCCCGACGGCACCGTGAAAGTGCTGGTCGAGGGCAAGAGCCGCGCGCGCATTCTCGGCTACACCGACCGGACCGAGTTCTTCGAGGGGCGCGCCGCGCTGCTGGAGGAGACGGTGGACGAACCGGCGGCGGTCGAGGCTCTGGTGCGCTCGATTGCGGGCGAGTTCGAGAAATACGTCAAGCTCAACAAGAACGTGCCGCAGGAGGCGGTGGCGACCGTCGGCCAGATCGAGGACGGCGGCAAGCTGGCCGACACCATCGCGGGCCACCTCAGCATCAAGCTGACCGAGAAGCAGAAACTGCTGGAGCTGACCGAGGTGGGCGCCCGGCTGGAGCGCATCTATGGGCTGATGCAGGGCGAGATTTCGGTGCTCCAGGTCGAGCGCAAGATCAAGACCCGCGTCAAGAGCCAGATGGAGCGCACCCAGCGCGAATATTATCTGAATGAACAGATGAAGGCGATCCAGCGCGAGCTGGGCGAGGGCGAGGAGGGCCGCGACGACGCCTCCGAGCTTGAGGCGCGCATCCAGGAGACCCGTCTCAGCAAGGAAGCCCGCGACAAGGCGCTGGGCGAGTTGAAAAAACTGCGCCAGATGTCGCCGATGTCGGCCGAGGCGACGGTGGTGCGCAACTATCTCGACTGGATGCTGTCGATCCCGTGGGGCAAGCGCAGCCGCGTCAAGAAGGACCTCAAGCTCGCCGAGACCATCCTCGAGAACGACCACTACGGGCTCGAGAAGGTCAAGGAGCGCATCGTCGAGTATCTGGCGGTGCAGCAGCGCAGCCAGAAGCTGAAAGGCCCGATCCTGTGCCTCGTCGGCCCGCCGGGCGTCGGCAAGACCTCGCTGGGCAAGTCGGTCGCCAAGGCCACGGGGCGCGAGTTCATCCGCATCTCGCTCGGCGGCGTGCGCGACGAGGCCGAGATCCGCGGCCACCGGCGCACCTACATCGGCTCGATGCCGGGCAAGATCATCCAGTCGATGAAGAAGGC
>CAZRFB010000254.1:0-3451 GCA_964599185.1 uncultured Rhodobacterales bacterium
CATGACCACCGTCAACATCCATGAGGCCAAGACCCGCCTGTCGCGGCTGATCGCCGAGGTCGAGGCCGGCGGCGAGGTGGTTCTGGCGCGCAACGGCAAGCCGGTCGCGCGGCTGGTGCGCTGCGACGGCGCGCCGGTCGCACGGCGCTTCGGCGCCATGAAGGGGCGGGCCGCGACCACGGAGGCGTTCTTCGCGCCGCTGTCCGAGGACGAGCTGGCGGTCTGGGAGTAGCGGCGCCGATGGCGCTGTTGCTCGACACCCACGCGCTGCTGTGGTGGCTGGACGGCGACGAGCGGTTGTCGGCGGCGGCGCGCGTGGCCATCGCCGAGCCGGATCGCCCGGTGCTCGTGAGCGCGGCGTCGGCCTGGGAGATCACCACCAAGCATCGGCTGGGCAAACTGTCCGGCGCCGAGGCCGTGGCGCGCGATGTCGGCGGCTGCATCGCCGCGCAGGGGTTCACGGCGCTGGCGATCACGATGGCCGACGCAGAGCGCGCCGGGCGGCTGCCCGGTCCCCATCGCGATCCCTTCGACCGGATGCTGATCGCCCAGGCGCTGGCCCGCGACATCGCGCTGGTCTCCAACAAGGCCGTGTTCGACGCCTACGGCGTGCGCCGCCTCTGGTGACGCGTGCGCCCCGCCGACGCGGCCACACCCGGGGAAAGGAAAGCGTACGCCAATGGCTGGGCCTAGGCGCAGCGGCTGGCGGCCCATCGACAAAGCCGCCGTCGTCACCTTTGCGCGCGTTGGTCGTCGGAACGCGCCATCGGCGCTTGCGGCGGCATGTCGGTCGGGCGGTCGCGGCGCCGTCTCTGGATCACCTTCCGTGCGCGGCCTGCCATCCGGTCGGGGTAAGGCCGGTGACGCGACGAAACTCGCGGTTGAAGTTGGATTTCGTGACGAATCCCGCGTCCAGCATCGCCTCGGTCGCCGTCGCCCCGCGCTCCAGAGCGGCGCAGGCGGCGCGGATGCGGTGGCCGTTCACGTAGCGTGAGATGTTGTCGCCGGTGACCAGATTGACCGCCGCCGACAGCCGCTTGGCGGGCGTCTGCAGCCGGCGCCCCAGTTGCGCCAGCGTCAGGTCAGGATCACGCCAGGGGCTGCGCGTCTCCATCAGCGTCTCAAGCCGCGCGAACAGGGCGTGGTCGTCCTCGGTCGGGGTCGGCGACGGCTCGGGATCCTCGGGCGCCGCGCCCACCGACAGGCGTTCCGCCGTCAGCGCGAGACCGCCGATGCCGAACAGCAGAACCGAGCTCGCCAGATCGACGATCATCGGCGCCTGCGCGGCATGCCCCAGCACGATTGCCGCCGCGATGCCCAGATCGCTGAGCGCCGACAGCGCCAGCGACACGGCGACCCCGATCCAGGCGAGCAGGGGCAATGCCCCCTGGCCCAGACGCGCATGCGGCAGGTCGGGGCCGACCTTTCGCAACGAGGCGGCCAGCGCCAACGCATAGCCCGCGTAGGTTAGCGGCACGAGGAGTTCGAGCAGAATCGACGCGTGAGACCGCAGGGCCAGCGCGGCCGCCATGCCCAGCCCGTGCGCGGCGTCCCGCAAGTGCAACCGCTGACCCAGCCCGTCGGTTCTCCAGGCCAGCCACGCCATCGCGGGGATCGCCATGGCGCTCACCGGCTGGATCAGCCGCGCCAAGCCGACACCGTGATGCAGGGCGAGGGTGTTGATCAGGGCTTGCGCGGCCAGCAGGCCCAGAAGCGCGGCGAGCATCGGCACGGGACGCCCGCGCATCACCAGACGCAGGGTCAAAAAGCCGAAGATCAGGCTCAGGATCAGGGGCAGCGGCAAGGCGATCATGCGCCCCCGATAGTCCTCGAACCGGTTTCGCTCAACCTCGAAGCGGTTTCAGGGCGCGAGCTGGCGGCGGGCGGGGCAGGACGGACGCATCGCAACCGATGGAGCCTGACAATGCGCCGCCTGATCCTCGCCACCCTTCTCGCACTCGCCCCGGTTGCGCTGTCGGCGCAGCCGGCCGGCATGCGCGAAGGGACAATGAACGCCCCCCATCATGATCGCCCGATGGGCTATGCGGTATGGTATCCCGCGTCCGATGGGGCCGCCGCCACGCCCTACGGCGGCAACGCCGTGTTCCGTCCGGTAGAGGTCGCGCGCGATGCGCCGCCGCTGCCGGGCCGCTATCCGGTGGTGCTTCTGTCCCATGGTCTCGGCGGGCACTACCGTTCGCTTGGCTGGCTCGCGGCCGGGCTGGCGCAGTCGGGCGCCGTGGTGCTCGCGGTCAACCACCCCAACAGCACGGTGTTCGACTTCGACATGCAGGCCGGGCTTGCCCACTGGACCCGAACGCAAGATCTGACGCTGGCGCTGGATCATCTGCTGGCCGATCCGCAGGTCGGGCCCCTGATCGACGCCGACAACGTCT
The DNA here is from genome assembly GCA_964599185.1 of uncultured Rhodobacterales bacterium. GTDB lineage: Bacteria > Pseudomonadota > Alphaproteobacteria > Rhodobacterales > Rhodobacteraceae > Rubrimonas. Next base: position 2,397 of record CAZRFB010000254.1, read on the forward strand.
CCGCCGTGGGATTCTCGTACGGCGGCTGGACGGCGCTGTCGCTTGGCGGCGTGCGCGGCGATCTGGCGGGCTATATCGCGCATTGCGCCGCCGCGCCCAGCGGCCATTGCCGCGACATCGCGCGCGGCGGCGCCGATCTGGCGGCGCTGGATGCGTCGGACTGGGACGCCAGCCATGGCGATCCGCGCATCCGCCATGTCGTGGCCATCGACCCCGGCCTGACCTACGGGTTGACAGCCGAAGACGTGGCCGGCCTGTCGTTGCCGACCCTGCTGATCCAGCTTGGCGCCGGGGACGACCGGCTGGACAGCACCGACATCTCGCCTGACGGCAGCAACCTGATGGCGCTGCTGCCCCACGCCGAAGTTCTGGAGATCGCGCCGGCTTACCACTTCTCAGTGCTGCCGCTCTGCACCGAGAAGGGCGCCGCGATCCTTGAGGAGGAGGACGACGACCCGGTCTGCACCGATCCCGAAGGCGCCAACCGCGCGGCGATCCATAAGCAGGTGCTGACGGCGGTCGCCGCGCATCTTGGGCTGAGGTGACAGATCCCGCCGCCATGCCCGGCCGTCACCGCCATCGGCTGCGCCCGCACCGCTCAGCGCGCGCGATGTATTCGCGGCGGCCATAGGCGCCGCGCCGCCGCCCGCGCGCTCAGAGAGCGAGACCTGGACCCTTTCTGCGCCCCTGCCGGGGCTTCAGAGAAAAGGAAGGGTCCAGCCTCATGTCCACCGCCAGCACCGCCGCCGCCATCTCCACCGCCGCCGCCCGCCCCCCGATCGTGAGCGATCCCTCCCCTTGCGGCGTGATCGACGGCGTCGAGCCCCTCGCGGACGGCGTCGTCGTCGTCTGCACCCCGTCGCATGGCGGCGCGTGGCTGTCGCCCGCGGCGCAGGCGCGGATCCGCCACCGCGCCATCACCATGCGCGGCGTCTTCACCTTCGATCTCGAACGAACCACGGACCCAGGCGCGAAAGCGAAAGCGGCGGCCGCATGAGCGGGGATCACCCACAACAAGGATATCGCTGCGTTACGCAGCGATCGAAGAAATACTT
>CAZRFB010000255.1:0-2803 GCA_964599185.1 uncultured Rhodobacterales bacterium
TGGCGATCGCCCGCGCGCTCGACGAGGAAAGCACTGCCGACGATCACGCCGAGTTTCTGAGCGCCTGCTGGCGCGTGGTGAATGCCGAACGGGCAAGTGACGCCCTGACCCGCGACCTGCGCCGCATGCTGGTTGCTGGGATCGAAGATGCGGCGACACTCCAACTCGCCACCGACTTCGGGGCGGCGCTGGAGCAGTCCACCGACGCGTTGCTGCGCACGGGTTATGCGCTGCGCACCCTGATCCTCGCGCGCGCTGGCGTCAGCAGACAGGGGGGCCGCGCGTGAATCCCAAGGTCAAACCCGAGATGGACCGCGCCACCGTGCATTTGATCACGGCGGCCGCGCCGCTTGGGGCCGCAGCCACGCCGGAGGCGCTGGGGTTCAAGGCCTACAATCTGGCGCGCATGGCCGCGATCGGCCTGAACGTGCCGCCGGCATTTGTGCTGGGCACAGGGTTCTGCGCCCGGCCTGAAGCGGTGACAGCCGATCTGTGGCGCGACGCTCTTGCGCACCTTGAGCTGGCGACTGGCCTCGGTCTGGGGAACGCGCGCAGACCGCTGCTGTTGTCGGTGCGTTCCGGCGCGCCGGTGTCGATGCCCGGGATGATGGAAACCCTGCTCAACATCGGGCTGACGGACGAAACCTTGCCCGGCATGGTGCGGCAGACCGGCCACCCGCGCCTCGCATGGGACGCCTATCGCCGTTTGGTTTCGGGCTTTGGCGAGGTGGTGGCGGGCATCGACGCAACCGCCTTCGAGGCGGATCTTGAGGCTGTTCGCGCAGGCGAGTCCGAACGCCATCTGGATTTCGCGACGCTTCGCGACCTGACCATGCGCCACCTTGACACCTATCGGCAGCATGCGGGTGAGCCTTTTCCGCAAAACGCATGCGCCCAGCTTGAGGCGGCGATCACGGCGGTGTTCCACTCCTGGTCCAGCGACAAGGCGAAAGCCTATCGCGCCTTGCGCGGCCTGTCGGACGAAATGGGGACCGCCGTCACTGTGCAGCGCATGGTCTTTGGCGACGGCGGCGGCCTGTCTGGCGCGGGCGTCGGTTTCACCCGCAATCCGATTGACGGCAGCCCTTCGCCATGGGTCGATTTCCTGTTCAATGCGCAAGGCGAAGACGTGGTCAGCGGCCGCCGCAGCGCCGAGGGGCACGAGGCGCTCGCCGCCATTGCGCCGACAGTCTGGACCGATCTCGTCGAGGCGACGCAGAGACTGGAGCGGCATTTCGGCGACATGCAGGATTTCGAGTTTACCGTGCAGGACGGCGAACTGTTCCTGCTGCAAACCCGCGACGGCAAGCGCACCCCGCAAGCTGCCGCGCGCATCGCGCTCGACATGGCGGATGAAGGCCTGATCCCGATTGAGACCGCGCGGCTGCGCACGGCGGGACTGACCGACGCCGCGCTGACCACGACCGGCCTCGCCTCCGACGATGGGGCGTCGCTGACGCCGGTCGCCCAGGCGGCGACTGCGGCCAGCGGCGTGGTCAGTGGCGAGATCGCCTTCGACGAGGCGCAGGTCCGCAGTCGCAAGCCGGCGGGGAAATCCGTGATCCTGGTGCGCCGGGACGCCGAGACGCGCGACATTTCCGCCCTCGATCTTGCGGATGGGCTGCTGACCCAGCACGGCGCGCGCACATCGCATGCGGCCGTTGTGGCCCGACAACTGGGCAAGGTTTGTCTGGTGGGCTGCGAAGCCATGCAGATCGATGAGACGCGAGGGCGCATGGATCTGGCGGGGACCCCCTTCCATGAAGGTGACCTGATCACGCTCGACGGCAATGCGGGGCTGATCTACTCAGGCGTCGCCCGGGTCAGGAAACTGGTTCCAGAAGCGCTTCTGGCGCGGCTGAAACTGCTTGGCGAGGCGGTCTGACCGCAGTCGCCAAAGTGGCGCGGTAGCTTCCCGGACCGTTCTGTAATCGCCGCTGTCAAGCGTGACCTTTGCGTTCGTGATGCGCGCCGGGTTGTTACTGTCGCCAGCCGACGTGAACCGCAGCCTGCAGGACAAGGCGAAGGTGGCGCCGGAGGCGACCAAGGGTGAGGCGACGGTGGCCGAGATGGTGAGCAAGCACGGCGTTCATCAGACGCTGATCAACACGTGGAGGCGGCAGGCCTTCGAGCGGATGGCCGGCGTGTTCTCGAACAATGCCGGGGTTGCGGCCTCCGAACGGGAAGGCGAGTTGGAGAAGCTGCATGCCAAGATCGGCCAACTTGTTGTGGAACGGGATTTTTTAGCGAAAGCCTGCGGACGATGAGCGTCGCCCGGAGGCGTGAGATGGTCGACCCGGACCGCAAGCTGCTGGACGCGCGGCGACAGCGCAACCCCGTCGCCAGCGCCGCGCGAAAACCGCGCGCGGGCGGTCTGCCGCGCGTCGCCCGCTGGCGGGCGGTGCGCCGCGATCTTGCGCAAGGCGCTGATCGAAGGCTAATCATCCACCCGCTGTCCGGATGACCGGTCCGCCGCCTCTCGCTGGATGAAACGCTGCCATGATCCAAGCGGCTTGCCGCAACGCCGACCCGCACCATCGGCGCCCGGCGCCATGAAGCGCGGGTCCGCTTATGGCGCGTCCGGCCAGTTCGGCGATTTTTTGCAAGGGCTTCTGGGCGCCGCCGGGCCGGTGGCGCTGATCACCCTGCCGCGCCCGGCGCGGGCGGCGGTCGCCGGGCGCAGGTATGGCTGCGGCGTTTGGAAAGGACGTGCTGGGATTGATGTGCGCCAGGGCGTGCGGCGCGTTCTGCGAAAGGCGCAGGCGGCGCGGTTTCTGGCGCGGCTGGGCGTGCGGCGCGGCGC
>CAZRFB010000256.1:0-2190 GCA_964599185.1 uncultured Rhodobacterales bacterium
GGTGGCGGCGGCGACGTGCATCGCGGTGGGGAAAGTGTCGTTGGAGCTCTGCCCCATGTTGACGTGATCGTTGGGATGGACCGGCTTTTTCGACCCCAACGCGCCGCCGAGGATCTCGATGGCGCGATTCGAGATCACCTCATTGGCGTTCATGTTCGACTGCGTGCCCGAGCCGGTCTGCCAGACCACCAGCGGAAAATGCTCGTCGAGCTTGCCGTCGATCACCTCGCGCGCCGCCGTCTGGATCGCCTCGCCCAGCCGCGCGTCGAGATCGCCAAGACCGATGTTCACCGTGGCGGCGGCGTGCTTGATCACCCCCAGCGCGCGCACCACGGCGATGGGCTGCTTCTCCCAGCCGATCGGGAAATTCTGCAGCGAGCGCTGCGTCTGCGCCCCCCAGTAGCGGTCGGCGCGGACCGCGATGGGGCCAAAGCTGTCGGTCTCGGTCCGGGTGTCGGTCATGGCGCGCATCCCTCTCATTGCAGCGGGCCGCAGCATAGGCGCTTGGCGGCGCGCCGCAATGCGGCGTCCGCGCTCAGGCGGCGGCGCGCGGGGCGCGGCGCGGGGCCATGCCCGCCGTCAGGCGACCGCCGGCAGGGGCGTGACGCGGTATTCGGCGCGGATGCCGCGACCGCTCGCGGCGTCGTCCAGCGCCATGCGGAAACCGGGCGCGGGGCGCACGCCGCCGATGGCGCCCAGCGTGCCGCACAGCATCGCCCCGCCCTCGGGCAGCGGACAGGCCGCCTCCAGCGCCAGCAGCGGGCGGATCAGCGCCAGCGGACCCTCCTGATACAGCGTCCAGCCCTCTCCCTGCGCGATCCACGCGCGCAGGGTCAGCGCATCGAGCCGGTCGGCGATGGGCGCGACCGGCCACAGCGTGCGCGCCACCGGCTTTGCGCAGACCTGCTTGGAATGCGCCACCGACCACGCCTCGAGCGCGCGGTCGGTGTGGTCCGACGCCAGCCCCAGCCACAGCGCGCCGCCATGGCGCAGCAGCATCGGCTCGACCTCGCCCGAGGTCTCGTCGCCCAGCACCGCTATGCTGTCGGCCTGCGTCAGCAGCGCAGGCGCGACGCGGTAGAACAGCGGCGTCGCCGAGGGCGCCGCCACGCCGATCGCGGCAAGCTCGGCGATGTGGTGCGCCACCCAGGCCGGGTCGCGCGCCGTCCACCCCGCCACCACCGCCATCGTGAGCGCGATGTCGGCCTCCCCCGCGCCGTCCAGATCGAATCGCATGGGCTTCTCCCTCACAACGCGCGCGGCAGGAACAGCGCCAGCCCCGGCGCCGCGATCAGCAGCGCCACCATCGCCAGCATCGCCACCGCATAGGGCGCGGCGCCGACCATCACCTCGCCGATCCGCCCGCGCCCCCGCGCGCCCTGCACCACATAAAGGTTCAGGCCCACCGGCGGGGTGATCAGCGCCATCTCGATCAGCACGATCATCAGGATGCCGAACCACACCTTGTCGAACCCCGCCGCCACGATGATCGGCACCACGATGGGGATGGTCGCGACCATCAGCGACAGCGTTTCGATGAAAAAGCCCAGCACGATATAGAGCGCGATGACCACCAGCAGCGTGCCCATCGGCGACAGGCCCAGCCCGTCCATCAGCGTCTGCAACTGGCGGCCAAGCCCTGCGGCGGCGAGGGTGAAGTTCAGGAAATAGGCCCCCATCACCACCAGCATGATCATCGCCGTCACCCGCACCGCGCCAAGCAGGCTGTCACGCAGCACGCCCAGGCTCAGCGCGCCGTTCGCCGCCGCGATCATCAGCGCGACCGCCACGCCCACCGCCGCCGCCTCGGTGGGCGTCGCGACGCCGGCGTAGATCGTGCCGACGATCACGCCGAACAGCGCAAGGATCGGCGCGAGATGGACCAGCCCGGCCAGCCGCGCGCCCCACGACGCGCCAAGTCTCGGGCCGCCCAGCGCAGGCCACGCCGCGCACAGCGCCGCCGTCACGCCCATGAACATCAGCGCCAGCAAGAGCCCCGGCAGAAGCCCGGCCAGAAACAGCTGCGGAATCGAGGTCTCGGTGAGGAATCCATAGACGATCAGGTTGATCGACGGCGGGATCATCACCCCCAGCGTGCCGCCCGCCGCGATCGAGCCGCAGAACAGCCTTGGGTCATAGCCCAGCCGCACGCCCTGCGGCGTCGCCACCGTCGCCACGGTCGCCGCCGTC
>CAZRFB010000257.1:0-1948 GCA_964599185.1 uncultured Rhodobacterales bacterium
GGCAGCGGCGGCAAGGCGCCGTCGTGGGCGATTCGCGCCATGTAGGGCGGCACGGCGCTGTCGAGGATCGCGATCACGCCGAGGTCGGCCGACACGCTGGCCTCGATGGTGCGGGTGCTGTCGGCCTCCACCGCCATCACCCAGTCGATCCCCGCCGCCTCCAGCGCGCGCTGGGCGATGGTGCGGAACATGCAGCGGTATTCGAACGCCAGCGGCAGCGGCCGCGCCCGCCAGGCGTGGCCGTCATGGGCGCCGACCCAGACCATCGGGCTGTCGATCAGCGTCTCGCCGCCTGCGTCCACCCCATCCTCGGTGGTCAGGATCAGGTCGGCCCCGCCGCGCGCGAACTGCGCCTTCAGCGCCTGCGTCATCGACGAGATCAGCGACACCCGCACCCGCGGATGGCTGCGCGCGAACTGGCTCAGCACGCCGGGAATGTGCGGATACACCGCATCATGCGGCACGCCCAGCACCAGCTCGCCCTCCCAGTCCTCGCCGGTCATCCGCGCCAGAACCTCGTCGTTCAGCGCCAGCATCCGCCGCGCGTAGGACAGCAGTTGCTCGCCGTGGGTGGTGAGCGTCACGCCCCGGCTGGCGCGGTCGAGCAGCGGCTGGCCGAGCGCGGTCTCCAGCCGCTTGACCTGCATCGACACGGCGGACTGCGTGAGGTTCAGCCGCCCCGCTGCGCGCGTCACGCCGCCGACCTCGGCGATGGTGACGAAACTGCGCAGGGCGTCGAGATCGAGGGCGCGGGGCATTGTTCGCCTTTCGTGATGGAAGGCATGAAACCTATTCGTTTGAAATATCGCAAACGCGCGGGCATGACAATCGGGATTAGCGATGGATCAAGCGTGAAACATCGCGAGGAACGATGGAGAGCGCAATGCGCGCAACGACGATACGCCCTCTGGCCGATATCTCCGCCCGCCGCGCCGCAACCGCGCCGTGGTCCTGGATCGGGGTCCTGTGGCGGCGCGTGGCGCTGTGGCGCGCGCTGGCGCGGGAGCGGCGGGCGCTGGCGACGCTCGACCCCCGGTTGCTGCGCGACATCGGGCTGGACGCGGGCGATGCGGCGCGGGAGGCGGACCGCCCGTTCTGGGACGCGCCTGAGGGGCGGTAGCGCCGCCCCCTCACCCCGACCCTCCCCCCCGGCGGGGGAGAGGGGGCGCAAGGCGAGACGCTTGCGCATCATTTCCGGCGGGAGCGGGCAGGGGCGAGGGCGCTTCAGCGCAAGCGATACCGCTGCAACAGCGAATAGACCGGCCCGCCGTGGCCAAGGTCGGAGCGGTAGAGGCCGAAGCCGTCGGCCCGCGCCGGTCCGGCGAGAAACGCCGCGCGCCCCGCCAGCGCCCTGGCGCAGGCGCGGTCGGTCAGCTCGCCGGGGCGCAGCCGCGTCAGCGTGACATGCGGAACATAGCGCGCAGCCTCGACCGTCAGCCCCGCGTCGCGGCCCGCCTGCGCGACCGTCTCGTGCAGCGCCTCCAGCGCGGGCTCGGGACGCACGGCGGCGTAGATCAGCCGGGGCCGCGCCCCGCCAAAGGCGCCGACGCCGTCGAGCCAGTAGTCGAACGCCGCGCCGCGCACGGCCAGCAGCGCGGCGTGAACGTCCGCCGCCTGCGCCTCGTCGATCTCGCCGAAGAACGCCAGCGTCACATGGAGGTTCGCGCGCGGGCTCAGCCGCCCCGGCAGGCCCTGCCGGACCATCTCCAGCCGGTCGCGGACCGGCTCGGGCGGGCTGAGCGCCGCGAACAGCCGGATCATCGCGCCCGCTTGATCAGATCCAGCGCCAGCGGCCCGATCCGGCGCACGATCACCGCCACGCCGTCGGCGTTGGGGTGGATGCCGTCGCCCTGCCAGAGCGCGCGGTCCTCGGTGACGCCCTCCAGAAAGAACGGGTCGTAGAGCGCGCCGTGCTTTTCGGCCAGGTCGGGATACATCGCGTCGAACG
>CAZRFB010000258.1:0-9740 GCA_964599185.1 uncultured Rhodobacterales bacterium
CTCAAGCGCTTGCGCCGCCGCGCCGATCAGGTCCGACCCGTCATCGGGCGGCGGCGCAGGGGCGAAGGCGCCGGCCAGCGCCGCGAGGTTGGGGTCGCCCTCGGCGGCGGCCAGCAGTTCGGGCGGCGTCTCGGTCGCGCCCGACATCCACGCCGCAAGGATGCGCCGGTCGAGCGCGCCCGCCGCGCTGGCCGCCGCCCAGTTTCCGGCCAGCCAGGCGTAGCGCGCGGACAGCCCCGCGTCGCCCGTCTCCCGCGCGGCTTCCGCGGCGCCCGCGTTGTCGCCCAGCGCCGACAGCGCGGCCGCGCGGGCGCGGGCGGCGGCGGGGCCGGGCACGCCGTCGAGATGCGTCAGCGCCCGGTCGGGGGCGCCCGCGGCGGTGGCGGCGTCGGCGGCGGCCATGCGGGCGCTCGCGTCGCCGCGCGCCAGCGCCGGGGCCAGCAGCGTCTCGGCCAGATTCTCGATGCCCATCGCCGCCAGCCGGCCCGCCACGGCGACGCGCGCGCGGTCTCCCTCGGGCGCGTCGCCCACCAGATCCCAATGCGCCAGCGCGGCCTCGGCGTAGGCGGCGGCCTCCTCGGGCGCAGGCTCATAGTCCACCAGCATGTCGCGCGCGGCCTGCATCGCGCCGGTCTTGTCGCCCGCCCGCCGCGCGAGCGCCGCCAGCGCCGCCAGCGCCGGGGCCAGGCCCTCGCCCGCCGCGCGGGCGTGGGCGGCGGCGGCGAGCAGGCGGCGGCCCTCGGGCGTTTCGCCCAGCGAGAACGCCACCGCCTCCATGTTCTCCGCCAGCCCTTTTGGCGGCGCGACGTTGCGTGCTGCGCGCATCTCGGCCAGCCGGATCATCGCCTCGATCCCGGCGGGGCTGTTCTGGCGGCCGATCTCCTCCAGCGCCGCCTCCGCGCGCTGGACAAAGCCGCGCTCGGCGTCGAGCCGCGCCAGCAGCACCGCCAGCATCGCGTCGCCGTCGGGCATCGGCGGCTCGGCGCGCGCGGCGACGCCCGCCAGCGCCTCGGCCGCCTCCAGCCGTCCGCCCTCCAGCGCCGCCGTCGCAATCGGGGTGACGAGCGCCGCGCGCAGGTGCGGCGGCGTGGCGCTGAGCGGCTGGCGCAGCGCCTCGACATCGATCATCGCCGGGTCGAGGGCGCCCGCCAGCCCCGCCGCCGCGGCGGCCCAAAGCCCATGCGGCCCGGCGCAGCCGACGCCCTTGCGCAAGGCGCCGTCGGCGGGCGGCGCTTCGCGGTCCACCACCATCGCCATGTCGGCCAGCGCGGGCGGCGGGGTGATGCGGTCGCCAAACGCCGCCAGCGCCGCGCGCGCCTCGCGCCCGAAGGTGAAATAGGTCAGCAGCCGCGCATAGCCGAACACGGCGTCGGCCATCGGCGCGTCGAACTCGCCCACCAGCGCGCGCCGCTTCGGGCCGACCTGCTCATCGAACGGCGCGTCGGGGTCGGCCCAGTCGGTGACGGCGAAATGCCCGGCGTCCAGACAGTTCTCCGGCAGCGGCGGCGGGGGCGTGGGCGCCAGTTGCGCGCGCTCGTTGGCGATCTCCAGCGCGTTGCGGGCGCGCAGTTGCTCGGCGGGCGGCGTCGCGCCCTCGGCCTTGGGGTCGAGCGGCGGCGGCGTGGGCGGCTCGGCGCGGTCGGACAGGGTGAGAAGCCCCTCCTCGGCGGCCTTGGTGAGCTGCTCCAGCAGACGGCGGCGGGCGGCCTCGATGGTGGCGGCCCTGGCGCGGCCGGGGTCGGCCGCCGCCGCTTCGGGCGCGGCCTGCGCCGGGGGCTGCGCGGCGCCGGGCAGGTTTTCGAGCGCGGCGCGCAAGGCCGCCACGGGGTCGGGCATGGCGGGGTCGGGGGTCGCAGGATCGGGGGTCGCAGGATCTGGGGTGGCAGGATCGGCCGTGGCAGGGCGGGCCTGAGCGGCGGGCTGAGCGGCGGGCGCGGCGTCCGCAGCGTGCGCAGGCGTCGCCGCTGCAGGCGTCTGTTCCGCAGTCGCCGCCCCCGCCGTTTCGTCCGCAGCCGGGCGCGGCGCGGCGGACGGTTGCGGCGTTTCGGCGGCGCCTTGTGGCGGGGCGCTCCCAGCGTCCGCCCTCGCGGTTTCAGGCGCGGCGGGCGCAACGCCCGGCGCCGCCGCCGACGCCCGCGCCGGGCGCGCGCTGGGCAGGGGCGCGCCTGACAAGGGCAGGCTGGCTTGCGGCGCGGCGGCCTGGGGCGCGCTGGCTTCGGGCGCGGCGGCTTCGGGCGCGGCGGCTTGGGGCGCGACGGCTTGGGGCGCGACCGCAGCGACCGGCGCGGGCGCCGCCGCCAGCGCCACGCGCTGCGCCGCTTGCGGCTGCGCCGCCGCGCCGGGCGGCGCCGGGCGGGGCGCGCCCTCGGCCACGTCGATCACGATGCGCCCGTCGGCGAGCTGCGACACCCGCGCGCCGCAGGCGCAGGCGAGGCGCAGGCTCAGCCCATCCGCCGTGACGCCGGCCGACGCCACGCGGCTGAGGCCGCGCCCTTGCGCCACGGCGCCGAGGTCGAGCGGGCGGTCAAGGCCGGGCAGCGCGAGCGACAGCGTCTCGCCGCTGACGCCCCAGGCGAAGCGCGCGCCTGGGGGCGCGTCGATCACGACGCGGGAATAGGCGGCGTGCTCGCCGCCGCGCACCCGCACCGCGCCCTCCTGCGCCGCAGCGCCGCCCGCAGAGACGCCCGCAGCGCAACCCGCCGCCAGCGCCAGCGCGACCGACAGCGCAAAGCAGGGGCGCCCAGAGCGTCGGGCCGTCATGCCGCGTCGGGCCGTCATGCCGCGCCTGTGCGCGTGTTGCTCAGCGCCTCTTCAAGCTGGCTGAAGCTGGGCCGCCAGTCGTGCGGCGCGTTCTGGCGGCCGACCTCGATGCAGATGTCCACCGCGTGCTTGTGCAGGTTGGCGACCAGAACCTCGCGGATCAGCTGATAGAACTGCATGTCGGTCTCGACCACCGCCTTCATCTTCGAGGCGAACGGGCCGACGAAGCCATAGGCGAGAAACACCCCCAGAAACGTGCCGACCAGCGCGCCGCCGATCATGCCGCCCAGAATCGCGGGCGGCTTGTCGATCGAGGCCATGGTCTTGATGACGCCCAGCACCGCCGCGACGATGCCCAGCGCCGGCAGGCCGTCGGCCATGTTCTGCATCGCGTGCGAGGAATGCAGGGCGTGGTGCAGCTTGGTCTCCAGCTGCTTCTCCATCACTTCTTCGACCTGATGGGGATCGTCGTAGTTCATCGAAGCCGAGCGCAGCGTGTCGCAGATCAGTTCGACCGCCGTGTGATCGGCCTGGATCTTGGGGTATTTGGAAAAGATCGCGCTGTCCTTGGGGTTTTCGATATGCTCCTCAAGCTCCACCGGCGCCTGCCGCGCGATGCGCAGCAGTTCGAACAGCAGGCACAGCAGGCTTTGCACGTCCGATGCGTGCCATTTCGGCCCCTTGAACACCTTGCCGATGTCCTTGAGCGTCTGCTTGACGACATGGCCCTCGTTGGAGATCAGGAACGCGCCGATCGCCGAGCCGAGGATGATCAGAAGCTCGTAGGGCGCTGCGTGAATAATGATCTCGAAGTGGCCGCCAGCGAGGGCGAAGCCGCCGAACACGGTGGCGAACACCACGACGACGCCGATCATCCCGCCCATTCTGGACCCTTTTCACATCGCACTAAGACACTTGCCTTCGGTTATGGGAACGGCGCGTGAAGATTGTCTGAACACCGCCATCCGCTCAGTTCGTGGCGCCGCTGGTGGCGACGCCCGCGCCCACATGGCGCCCGGCCATGATCACCGTGACCGCGTAGGCGTCGGGCGGCGCCATCGCCGACAGCACGCCTGCGGCGGCGTCGGCGCGCATCCGCGACAGGAATCCGGCGGCGAATTTCGGGTCCATCTCGCCGAACACCTGCGCCGCCTCTTTGGGCTTCATGTTCTCATAGACGCCCACCAGATGCGCCACGTCGCGCTCCGCCGCCCCGTCGGCCAGCGCCAGCGTCGCCGCCAGCGCCTTTTCCGCCTGCTCCAGCTTGCCGATTTCGGAGCGCACCCGCGCCTCGGTGACGGTCAGCAGGCTTTCGCGCTCGGCGATGGCGGATTCGCGGCTCTCCAGTTCGGCCACGCGGGCGCGGATCGCGACCAGCAGCGGCCCCGGTTCAGCCTGACAGGCGGCCGCCCGCTCCGCCAGCGTGGCGTCCTTCGGCGGCGGCGCCGGGGGCAGGGCGGTCGGCTCGGGCGCGGCGGGGGGCGCTTCGGGGCGCGCGGTCTGCGCCGCGGCGACGCCGACATCGCCCAGCCGCAGCGCCGCCGAGCCGATAAAGCACAGCGACAGAAACAGCAGCGCCCGCGACGGGCGCGCGGCGCGGCTGCGTTTGGGCGCGGATTTGAGCGCGGATTTGGGCTTTCCGGCGGCCGGCGCGGTCATGGCGCGGCGCTCCAGCGCGTGTCGCGCGCCGGGGCTTCCCGCGCGGTCGCCGATGCCGCGCGCGCGATGAACGGCGGCTCGTCGTCGGGCGCGGCTTCGGCCTCCACCTCGGCGCCCGCCCTGCGGCGCTTTTCGACCGGGCCCTTCTCGATGGGCCGCTCGCGCCCGTTCTCGTGCAGCGCCGCCAGCAGCAGCTCAAGCCGCCCCGCCGCCATTTCGGCCCGCGCGGTGAGCTGGCTGAGCGAGCGGGTCTGCTCGCCCGAGGCGGCGCGCGCCTGCTCGATCGAGCCGCGCAGCTCATCGACCTGGCGCGACAGCGCGGCGATGGCGGCGCCAAGGCCGCTGTCGAGGTCCTTCAGCGCGCCCAGCCGCTTTGCAAGGATCCGGCAATAGAGCGCGGCCCCCGCAGCCCCCATGATCAACAGCGCGTCAGCAAGCATTTCCATGGGGTTCTCCCCTTCCCTTCACTCAACGCAGGATGAATTCGGACACCAGAAGATCGCGCACCATGCCCTCGCCGGTGACGACCTGCACCCGGCGCAGCATCTGCGCGCGCATCCGCAACAGCGCGGCGGGGTCTTCCACGTCCGCCGGGCTGACCGCGCGCAGATAGGTGGTCAGCACGTCGCGGATGCGCGGTTGCAGCGCGGCGATCGCCTCCTCCGCCGACGGCTCGATCTCAAGCTGCGCCACAAGCTGCAACTGGCGGATCGCCGAACCGGCGCCGAGCGACACCACCAGCGGCTCCATCGGCGCAAACGCGGTGCGGGGCAGGGCGGCGAAGGCGGCCTCGGCCTCCGCCTTGCTGACCTCCTCCGCCTTCGGAGCCGGGTTCGCGTCGGGCAGCGGCAGCGCGACCGTGCCGGAATAGACGGCGTAGAATCCCCCGCCGCCAAGGATCAGCGCAAGGGCGAGACCGATGATCAGCCCCTTGCCGCCGCCCTTCTTTTTCGCCGGTTTTTCTGCGTCTTCCGCCATGACCCTCACCTTGGGACGAAAGCGCCGTCGCGCGCGTCTCCCGCTGTCCGGTTTACCTGCGGATGCCTAAACGGGTTGTTAAACGGAATTCGCGAAAGGTGGCTGCAACAGCGCGGCCTTCGGACAAGTTTCGACGAAGGCCGCGCATCGCTGCGTAAGGGTGTGCCGCTTTGGGTCGATTCGCGAGTGTCTGGAGCGCGCTGGAGCCGCGTCAGCGGCTGGTCGCCGCGCTGGCGGTGGTGGCGACGCTGGCCGTGCTCGGCGGGCTGGTGCAGGCGGCGCGGCAGCCGTCGATGGCGACGCTCTATTCAGGGCTGGATTCGGCGGCGGCGGGCGAGGTGATGGCCGCCGTCGAGGCGATGGGCGTCAAGACCGAGGCGCGCGGCGGCGCCGTGCTGGTGCCGATCGGCGATCGCGACCGGGTGCGGCTGGCGCTGGCGGCGGAGGGCCTGCCGCGCAACGGGCCTGCGGGCTATGAGATCCTTGAAAAGGTCGATGGTTTTGGCACCACCTCGGAGATGTTCGAGGCCAACTACTGGCGCGCCAAGGAGGGCGAACTGGCGCGCACCATTCTGGCGGCGCCGGGGATGCGCAGCGCGCGGGTCCACATCGCCAACCCGGTCGGCAAGCCGTTCCAGCGCGGCGCGACGCCCACCGCCTCGGTGACGCTGACCACCAACTATGGCCCGCTCGACCCGCAGATCGCCGAGGCGATCCGCTACATGGTGTCCTCCGCCGTGGCGGGGCTGGCGCCGACCTCTGTCTCGGTGATCGACGCCGCGCACGGCGTGGTGCTGCGCATGGGCGAGGCGGCGGGCGATCCGCGCAACGGCAGGCTGCCCGGCGGCGCGCGCGAGGCGCAGTTGCGCGCCGAGGTCGAGCGGCTGCTGGCGGCGCGCGTCGGCGAGGGCAAGGCGATCGTCACCGTCGCGGTGGACGCCGAGATGCAGAGCGAGACCGTCACCGAGCGCCTTGTCGATCCGCAAAGCCGCGTCGCCATCAGCACCGACACCCGCGACGTGAGCGAGAACGCCACCGGCGGCGTGGGCGGTGCGGCGACGGTGGCCTCGAACCTGCCGCAGGCGGGCGGCGGCGGTCAGGAGTCCACCCGCGCGCGCACCGAGGCCGAGGAGCGGGTGAACTACGAAGTCTCCCAGACCACGCGCGAACGGATCAAGCCGGCCGGCGCGGTGAAGCGGCTCACGGTGGCGGTGCTGGTGGACGGCGTGGCCAGTTTCGCGGCTGACGGAACCCGGACCTGGGCGCCGCGCCCGCAGGCCGAGCTCGACCAGTTGCGCCAGCTTGTGCAGTCGGCGGTCGGCTTCAACGGTGAACGCGGCGACGTGGTGACGGTGGAGATGCTGGAGTTCGCCGAGCGCCCCGGCGTCGGCGTCACCGCAACCTCGGGCGTGGGCGCGTTCTTCGAGCGCAACGCGATGAACCTGATCCAGATGGGCGTGCTGGCGATGGTGGCGCTGGGGCTGATGCTGTTCGTGCTGCGCCCGCTGATGCGCGCCGCCGAGCTGCAGACCATCCCCGGCGATCCCGATACGCCGATGCTGGAGTGGCCCGAGGGCGCGCGGCGCGGCGTGGACGACGAGGACGAACCGCTCGACCGGCTGTCGCTGCTCAAGCAGACCTTCGAGGAGCGGCGCGACGATAGCGCCACCGTGCTGCGCAGCTGGCTTGAGCGCGACGTGAACGAGACCGCAGACAAGGAAAGCGACGCGGCATGAGGGCGGGCGCCATCCGGTTCGAGGATTTCGGCGAAGGCGGCGGTCGCCCCTCGACCCGCGCGCGCGAGATCGAGGCGGCGGTGGCGCGGGCGCGCGGCGAGGCGCAGGCCGCAGGCTACGCCGAGGGCTACGCCGCCGCCACCGCCGCCGCCGAGGCGGCGGACCGCGCCGCCGTGATCGACCTGCGCGAGAGCGTGCAGGACCTGGAGCTGAGCCAGCAGGCGGCCCGCGCGGAGGCCATCGCCAACCTGCGCCCGGTGATCGAGGCGCTGGCGCGCGTCGCCGCCCCGCAGGCTGCGGCGGCGGGGTTCGACGCGATGCTGGCCGAGGCGGTCGCGGCGCGGCTGGCGGGCGCGGCGGCGCCGCGCCTGACCGTGCGCGCCGCGCCCGAGCGGGTGGAGGGGCTGACGCTGCGGCTGGGCGATGCGGTCGAGGTGCGCCCCGACCCCGCGCTTGAGGGCGCGCGGGCGCGGCTGGAATGGACGGGCGGCGGCGCGGAATGCGACGTGGAAGGCTGCCTGGCGGCGGCGCGCGCCGCCATCGAGACGTTCTTCGGAGAAGCTGAAGAGGAAATGCGTGATGTCGGATGATCTGGACGAGACCGGCGCGGAGGCGGGAACCGCGATCAGCGTCGCTGCGGCGAAAAAGCTGGCCGCGATGGCGCCCGCGCGCGAGAAGGCGATCTTCGGCGTGCCGATCGAGGTGACGGTCTCGGTGGGCAAGGCGCGACCGATGATCTCGGAGATCGTGTCGCTGCGCCGCGATTCTGTGCTGCCGCTCGACAGCCGGATCGAGGATCCGGTCGAGGTCTATGTCGGCTCGCAGCTGATCGCGCGCGGCGAGTTGCAGGAGCTGGAGGACGAAGGCGGCCGCCTGGGCGTGCGCCTGACCGAGATCATGGATCTCGGCAATGCGTCATAGCGCAACGGCGCCGGGGATGCGGCTCACGCCGCCCCAAGCGCGGCCCTGGCCGATGCGCCGGGGCATCGGCTGCGCCGTCCTGTGGCGGCGGGGAGGCCCCGGCGCAGCGCCGGGGCCGCGCCTGCGGCGGCCGGGCGCGCGCGTGGGCGGCGGCGTTGTCGCCGTGGCCGCGCTGGCGCTGACGCTGACGGCGGGTGCGGCGGCGGCGCAGTCGGTCAACATCGACCTTGGCGAGGGCGGCTCGCTGACCGCGCGGCTGGCGCAGCTGTTCGTGCTGGTCACGCTGCTGAGCCTGGCGCCGGGCCTCGCGATCATGGTGACGTGCTTTCCGTTCATGGTCACGACGCTGTCGATCCTGCGGCAGGCGATCGGCGTGCAGCAGGCGCCGCCCAACATGATGATCGTCAGCCTCGCGCTGTTCCTGACCTATTTCGTGATGGAGCCGGTGGCGCAGGAAAGCTGGCGCGCGGGCGTGCAGCCGCTGATCGAGGGGACCATCGCGGAGGAGGAGGGCGTCGCGCTGGCGTTCGAGCCGTTCCGCGTGTTCATGGAGGGGCGCGTCGATCCCGATACGCTGGCGGTGATGCAGGAGGCCTCGCCGACGCGCGACACGGTTGATCCCGCCGCGCGGCCGCCGGTGTCGGTGCTGATCCCGTCCTACCTGATCAGCGAGATCCAGCGCGGCTTCGAGGTGGGCTTTCTGATCTTCCTGCCGTTCCTGATCATCGACATGGTGATCGCCTCGGTGCTGATGTCGATGGGCATGATGATGGTGCCGCCCGCCGTGGTGTCGCTGCCGTTCAAGCTGGCGTTCTTCGTGGTCGCCGACGGCTGGACGCTGCTGGCCGGGGCGCTGGTGCGGGGGTATGCGCAATGACGGCGAACCTGCCCGCCCCCATCGCCCACAACGCCGCACACGGGCCCGCCGCGCCCGCGCCCGCCGAGGCGGCGAAGGTCGCGCTCGCAGGCATGAAGCTGGCCGAGAAGGCGGCGCTGATCATCGCGGCGCTGGGGCCGGAGGCGGCGCCGCACGTGCTGCAGGGCATGGGCGAGACCACGATCCGCCGCTTCGCGCAGGCGATGAGCGCGCTGGGCATGGTCGATCCCGCCACGCTCGACGCCGCCATCGACGATTTCACCAACGAACTTGGCGCCAGCAACCAGATCAAGGTGGGCGCCACCGAGGCGCGGCGCATCCTGAAGGAGCTGCTCGACGACGATAGCGTGTCGCGCATCATGGACGATGTGGACGTCTCCGGCGGGCGCACGCTGTGGGAGAAGCTGTCCAACAGCTCCGATCAGGCGCTGGCGGGGTTCCTGCGCCACGAGCATCCGCAGACCGCCGCCGTGGTGTTGTCCAAGATGCGCTCCGAGAAGGCCGCGCGGATACTCGAACGGCTCGACCCCGAGTTCGCGCAGGTCATCGTGCTGCGGCTGGCGCGGGTGCCGCGCCTCGACAGCGAGGTGATGGAGCTGCTCAAGGACGTGATCTTCCGCGACTTCCTCGCCGTCATGCAGCGCGAGCAGGCCACGCGCCGCCCGGCCGACGTGATCGGCGCCATGATGAACAACGTCTCCTCCAGCGCGCGCGTCCGGCTGCTGGAGCAGCTGGAGCAGGAACGGCCAAAGCTGGCGCGCCAGGTGCAGAAGGTCATGTTCACCTTCGTCGATATCGCCGAGCGGGTG
>CAZRFB010000259.1:0-4995 GCA_964599185.1 uncultured Rhodobacterales bacterium
CCGGTCGCGCACCGGGCGGTCGTTGACGAACAGGTGCTGCGCCACCGCGCCGTGGCGCGAATAGGTCGGCAGCGCCGCCCAGCCGGTCAGGATCAGCCCTTCGCGCTCGGCCTCCACCCGCACCGCGTTCTCGGCGAAGCCCGCGCCGAGGATCCGCCGCAGCCGCGCCAGCCGCGCGTCGAACAGGTCTCCGGTCTCCGGCGGCGCCTCGAACAGAACCCGCCCCTCGCCGCCTTCGCTCACGTCGCGCAAGCTGAAGGCGACTGCGGGGGCCGACAGCGCCAGCCGCCTGACCGCCTCGACGATCTCGGCGCGTTCGGTGCGCTCGGCGCGCAGGAATTTCAGCCGCGCGGGCGTGGCGTAGAACAGATCGCGCAGCGCGACCTCGGTGCCCTTGCCCCGCGCCGCAGGCCGCACGGGGCCAACTGCGCCGCCCTCGGCCGCGATCTCCCAAGCCTGCGCGTCGCCTTCCGCCCGGCTGACCAGCCGCAGCCGCGAGACGGCGGCCATCGAGGGCAGCGCCTCACCGCGAAAGCCGAAGCTGCGGATGTCGAGCAGGTCGGCGCCGTCGATCTTGGAGGTCGCGTGCCGCTCCAGCGCCAGCGGCAACTCCGCCGCCGTCATGCCGCCGCCGTCGTCGCCCACCCGGATCAGCGCCGCGCCGCCCTCGGCGATGGCGATGTCGATGCGCCGCGCGCCCGCATCCAGCGCGTTCTCAACCAGTTCCTTGACCGCCGCCGCCGGGCGCTCGATCACCTCGCCGGCGGCTATGCGGTTGGCCGCCGTCTCGGAAAGACGCCGGATTCGCGGCTCATGATCCGGTATGTTGGGGTAGGGGGCGCTCATGCCACAAGCAATAGCATGAGCGCGCCGCCGACGCTACTGGATGGCGGGCAGGCCCTCCGGCTGGCCGACCACGACGAAACGCAGCGCATCGGGCTTCAGCCATCTGGCCGCGACGCGGGCGATGTCTTCCTGCGTCACCGCCTCGACCAGCCCGTTGCGCTGATCGAGATACTCCGGGCCAAAGCCGTCCTGCTGCAGCCCGACCAGCATCGCGGCGATCTTCGCGTTGCCGTCGAATCGCAGCGGCCAGGCGCCGGTGAGGTATTGCTTCGCCTTGCGCAACTCCTCCGCGCTGACGCCTTCCTCCGCCATCCGCCGCCATTCGTCGCGGATCACGTCGAGCGATTCGGCCACCCGCGCGTTCGCGGTGCCGACGCCGCCCATATACAGCCCGGCGCGGTCGAGCGGCGCGAGATAGGCGTAGGTCGAATAGGCCAGCCCGCGCTTTTCGCGCACTTCGGTCGTCAGGCGCGAGGAGAAGCCGCCGCCGCCCAGGATGTGGTTCATCACATAGGCGGGGATGAAATCGGGGTCGGCGCGCAGCGGCCCTTCATGGCCGAAGATCACCGTGGACTGCGGCGCGTCGAACGGGATCACCGTGACGCCCGCCGCGCCCGCCATCGTCACCGGCGCCAGCGGCGCGGGCGGATCGGCGGGCAGGGCGCCCAGCAGCGCGTCCACCATCGCGCCGGCCGCGTCCGGCCCGATGGCGCCGACCACGCCCACCATGGCGCCGCCGCGCGTGAGCAGCCGGGCGTGCGCCGCGCGCAGGTCGTCCGCCGTCAGCGCCGCCACCGTCTCCAGCGCGCCGTCGCGCGGGCGACCATAGGGATCGTCGGGAAACGCCGCCTTGAACCACGCCTGCGAGGCGAGCGCGTTCGGGTCGGCCTCGTCGGAGCGGATCGCGGACAGGATCTGCCCGCGCACCCGCGTCATCGGCTCGGCGTCGAAGCGCGGCTCGGTCAGCGCCAGCCGCAGCAGCGCGACGCTGTCATCGAGGGTGTCGCTCAGCATCCGCGCCGAGACCGAGAAGGCGTCGCTGCTGGTGGAGAACGAGAAATTCGCCGCCAGAAGCTGCGCCTGCGTCGAGAACGCCACCGAATCAAGCTCCCCCGCGCCCTCATCCAGCATCGCAGACAGGAATTTCGCCGCGCCCGCCTGCGCGTCGGGGTCGGTCGCGGCGCCGCCTTTGAACGCGATCTCCAGCGCCACCATCGGAATGGCGTGCTCCTCGACCAGCCAATAGCCGACGCCGCCCGGCGAGGTCAGCACCTGCACCGGCGCGGTCGCCTGAACCGGCGCGGCGAGCAGCGTGGCGGCGAACGCGCCGCAAAGCGCCAGAGCGCGCATCGCGATCATCCCTGATGTCCTTCCGCTTCAGGCGCCATCAGCCAGCCGGTGACCGACGCCTCACGCCGCAAGAGGCCCGCTACGCGGCGCACGTCATCGGCCGTCACCGCCTTCAACTGCTCGGGCCAGGCCTCGATGTCGGCGACCGTCAGCCCCACCGCCAGCGCCGCGCCATAGCGGCGCGCCAGCCCGGCGCCGCTGTCCTGCGCGTAGATCTCCGACGCGGCGATCCCGGCGCGGGCGCGGGCGAGTTCCTCATCGGTCGGGCCTTCCGCCGCCAGCGTCGCCAGCGCCGCGTCGATCGCCGCCTCCACCGTTTCCAGCGCCACGCCCTCGGCGGGCACGCCGTAAACCGCGAATTCGGACGCATCCAGCGCGCTCGACGCGTAATAGGCGCCGCTGTTGATGGCGACGCCCTGCTCCAGCTCCAGCGCCCGCGACAGCCGCGAGGTCACGCCCGAGCCGCCCAGAACCTCGGCCAGAATGCTCAGCGCCGCCGCGTCCTCCGCCCCGCCCGACACGCGCGAGGGAACCAGATACTGCCGCTGCACGTAGGGCTGGCGCACGCGGGCGTCGCGCATCTCGATGCGGCGCGGCGCCAGATGCGGCGGCTCCTGCGGGCGCACCGCGCGCGGCGCGCCGGAGGGGGCGACAGGGCCATAGTGCGTCTCGGCCAGCCGCCTCACCTCGGCGGGGTCCACGTCGCCCGCGACCACCAGGATCGCGTTGTCGGGGGCGTAATAGCGCTGGTAGAACGCCAGCGCCGCGTCGCGCGACAGCGCCTCGATCTCAGAGCGCCAGCCGATCACCGGCACGCGGTAAGGGTGGTTGAGGTAGAGCGCCGCCGACATCTGCTCGGAAAACAGCGCGCCGGGGTCGTTGTCGGTGCGCTGGCTGCGCTCCTCCAGGATCACCTTGCGCTCGGTCTCGACCGCGTTCTGCGACAGCACCAGGTTGCGCATCCGGTCGGCCTCCATCGCCATCACCGTCTCGAGCCGGTCGGCGGCGATGCGCTGGAAATAGGCGGTGTAGTCGCGCGAGGTGAAGGCGTTGTCCTGCCCGCCGTTCTCGGCGACGATCTTGGAGAACGCGCCTTCGGGGATGGTCTCGGTGCCCTTGAACATCAGGTGCTCGAAGAAATGCGCGACGCCGGAGGCGCCCTGCGGCTCATCCGCCGCGCCGACCCGATACCACACCATATGCGTCACCACCGGGGCGCGGTGATCCTCGATCACCACCGCCTCCATGCCGTTGCCGAGCGTGAAGGCGGTCACCTGCGGCCCGGCCGCTTGCGCAAACGCCGCGCCCGCCGCAGCGATCAGCGAAAACGATAGCGCGGCTGTGCGCCAGCGCGGCGGTGTCAGCAGGCCCATGCGAAACCCCATCGGTTACGGCGCCCGGCGCCAAGGTGACTGTGAGATAAGCGCGCGCCGCGCCGGGGCAAGCGCCGCGCGACTATGGCGCCGACGGGACCGCAGGCGCGGGCAGCCCCTCGCGCTGCAGCCGTTCGGCCTCCTGCTCGGGCGACAGCCGCCCGGCCTCGGCCTCGGGGTCCTGCACGATCTTGCGGCCGAACAGGCTGGTCAGCCCGAAACGGCGCTCGGTCGTCGGCGGTTCGTCCTGCGCGATCTGCTGGCGGATGCCGGCGTTCTGCGGCCCGGCGCCGATGGCGGTGAGCAGCGCGGCCTCGCCCTCGGTGGGCGCGGCGGTCGCGACCGCGACCTCGCCGCCCATCAGCGCCGCCTGCGCCTGAGCGCGCGCGTCAGGCTCCACCAGGCTCGGCGCGCCCGCCTGCGGCGGCGGCAGGGCGGAGAGGCTGGGCGGCAGCTCGAGCGGCGCGCGCGCGACCACCATGAACTCGTCGGGCGGCGGCGCCACCAGCCCTGCGGCCTCCCGCATGCTCTTGCTGCCGCCGCAGGCGGCGAGGCTCAGCGCGGCTACCAGGGAAAGCGCGAGGCGCGCGGCGAAGATCGGCGAGGGCATGTTCATCATGGAGCGATGTTTTACCCCCGTCCGGCCCAGTTCGCAACGCGGCGCGCGCGCCGTCACACGCGGCGCGGCGCGGGGTTGGGCGCGAAGGCCAGCGCCGCCGCGCCCGCAAAGATCGCCACGTCCGCCACGTTGAAGGCGAACGGATTGATCACGCCGCAGCAGGTGACGTTGAGAAAATCCGCCACCGCGCCGTGCTGCACGCGGTCCCACGCGTTGCCAAGCGCCCCGCCGATCAGCGCGCCCGCGCCCAGAGCAAACCACCGCTGGCCGCGCCGCAGCGCCCACACCGCGACCACGGCGCTGATCGCCAGCGCAAGCCCGGCCAGCCCCCAGCGGGCGACATCCAGATCGCTCGACAGGATGCCGAAGTTCATCCCCCGGTTCCAGGCCATGCGCAGCGTGAAGATCCCCGGCCACACGTCGATGACCTGCGCCGTGCGCAGGTCCATCGCCTCGACCACCAGCCATTTCGTCAGCCGGTCGAGGATCAGCACCGCCGCAGCGATCTGCGCCAGCGCGCCGCCCGCCTTAGTCCTGCCGCTCATCGCCGCTCCGTTGCTCCGCCTGCGCCGTCGTAGCCGCCGCTGAAGGCGCCGTCCACCGCCCCGACCCCGCCGCGCGCGCCGACGCATTCGATATAGTATCGGCGCGCGACGCTGTTTTCATAGCGCAACAGATCGAAATCTTCCTCATGGTCGGGTTTGGCCGCGCCGCGACGATAGCCGGTTTGGTCGATCGCCACCAGAACGCGCGCCATCTGCGGGCAATCCAGCGACAAGACCGGCGGCGTCGGCGCCTGCGCGCCGC
>CAZRFB010000260.1:0-2483 GCA_964599185.1 uncultured Rhodobacterales bacterium
GATTCGCGCGGTGGCGGGCAGGTTTTCGCCCAGCGCGTCGAGGTCCATGGCGTAGCGTCCCTGGGTCTCGACCAGCGGCGCCGCGATCACCACGCGCCGGTTGGCGCGGATCATGCGGGCGAAGGCGTGATAGACCGGCGCGAAGATCACCACGCCGTCGCCCGGTTCGCTGAACGCCTGACAGCAGACGCCGAGCGCCGCGCAAACACCGCCCGAAGGGCTGATCCAGTCCGGCTCGACGGTCCAGCCGTGCCGCCGCGCCGTCCAGCCGCAGGCCGCCGCACGCCATGTCGCATCTGCGCCGTAATAGCCGAAAATTCCACGCGCCACCGCCGCAGACAGCCGCTGGCGGACCGGTTCGGGCGCCATGAAGTCCATGTCCGCCGTCCACATCGCCAGACCGTCCGGCGCCGTGACGCCGGTGTGCGTCGCCATCCCGTCCCATTTGGAGGAATGGGTGTTGCGCCGCTCGATCACGGCGTCGAAATCGGGGAGCATGGAATGGCCTCGCGCGGTTGGACTGCGCCCAAGGCTAGGCGCCCGCCGCGGGCGCCGCAAGGGGCGGCAGGGATCGACGCGGGGATTGACGCGGGGATTGACCGGGCGCGCCGCGATGGCTACCTCCGCGCCATGAGCACCCGGCCGATCCTGATCCATCCCGACCCGCGCCTGAAGAAGGTCTGCGCGCCGGTCGCCGCCGTCGATGAGCGGCTGCGCGGCCTGCTCGACGACATGCTCGAGACGATGTACGCCGCGCCCGGCGTCGGGCTGGCCGCGCCGCAGGTGGGGGTGGACGCCCGCGCCCTTGTGATGGACTGCGCCGACAAGGACGGCCCGCGCGCGCCGATGTGCCTGATCAACCCGGAGATCCTGTGGCGCGCCGAGGCGCTGAACGAGCATGAGGAGGGGTGTCTGTCGATCCCCGACATCTATGCGCCGATCACCCGGCCCGCCTCGGTGGCGGTCCGCTTCACCGACCGTGAGGGCGCGGTGCGCGAGGCCGCGTTCGACGGCTTGTGGGCGACCTGCGTGCAGCACGAGATCGACCACCTCGACGGCAAACTGTTCATCGACTATCTCGGCGCCGCCAAGCGGATGCTGATCACCGAAAAGATGCGCAAGCTCAAGCGCGAACGCGCCAAGGCGGGGATAAGCGCCTGATGCGGCTGGCCTTCATGGGAACCCCGGCGTTCGCGGTTCCCACGCTTGACGCTCTGAGCGAAGCCGGATTCGACATCGCCGCCGTCTATAGCCAGCCGCCGCGCCCCGCAGGCCGGGGCAAGCGGCTTCAGCCGACGCCCGTGCACCTGCGCGCCGAGGCGCTGGGCTTGGCCGTGCGCACGCCGGTCTCGCTGCGCGACGCGGAGGCGCAGGCGGAATTCGCGGCGCTGGGCCTCGATGCGGCGGTGGTGGTCGCCTACGGGCTGATCCTGCCGCAGCCGGTGCTGGACGCGCCGCGCCTGGGCTGCGTCAATCTGCACGCCTCGCTGCTGCCGCGCTGGCGCGGCGCGGCGCCGATCCAGCGCGCGATCATGGCCGGCGACGCCGAGACCGGCGTTTGCGTGATGCGCATGGAGCAGGGGCTGGACACCGGCCCGGTGCTGGCGCGCCTGTCCACCCCGATCGGCGACGACGAGACGGCGGGCGAACTTGCCGAGCGTCTGGCGCGCTTGGGCGCGCCGCTGGTGGTCGAGACGCTGCGCGCCATGGCGGCGGGGCGTGCGACGGCGACGCCGCAGCCCGAGGACGGCGCGCTCTACGCCCGCAAGATCGACAAGGCCGAGGCGCGGCTCGACTGGCGTGAACCCGCCGCCGCGCTCGCCGCCCGCATCCGCGCGCTCACCCCCGCGCCGGGCGCCTGGACGATGCTGGGCGAGGAGCGGCTCAAGGTGCTGGCGGCGCATCCCGAGCCGGGCGAGGGGCCGCCGGGGACGGTGCTGGACGACGCGCTGCTGGTCGCCTGCGGCGCGGGCGCCCTGCGCATAGACCGCGCCCAGCGCCCGGGCCGCGCGCCGACAGCGCGCGCCGATCTGCTGCGCGGGCTGACGGTCGCGCCCGGCGCCGTGCTGACCTGAAGCGCAAAAAAAAGGCCGCCCGAAGGCGGCCCTGAGTTTAGGGAGGAAACGCCCAGAAGGGCGACAGCCCGAAGGCTGCTGGGGAAGAGAATAGGTGTGCAGCGCAGCAAAGACAAGCGGGGCAAGCGGAAAATTTAGTGACGCTAAAACAATTTTTTTCGCATGCAGGGGCGAGTTCCCTGTAAAAAATTGATTTCATTGATAAACTTTATGTCATCTGCGACCAAAGATTGATGCCGCAGCGCAACATGGGAGCGGTGCGCTAATCCCGGTCGGCGGCGATGCCGCGCCCCTTGGCGATGGCGTCGGCGCCGAAACGGCCCCGGATCGCGTCCACGGCGCGCTCGGCGCGGGCGCGGGCGGCGGCGTGGGGGTCGAGCAGATCGCCGCCCGAATCGCATCCGGCGT
>CAZRFB010000261.1:0-6370 GCA_964599185.1 uncultured Rhodobacterales bacterium
GTCGTCCAGAGGGTAGAGGCGCACGTCGTCGGCCTTTGGGTCGATGACGGCCGCCAGCGCGTCGGCCAGCGCGCGCGCCTCGGCGGCGCTGATGTCCGCCCAGAACAACGAATATTGCAGGCGAAAGCCGACGCCGCGCACAATGCGATACACGGCGCGCCAGCGTTTCGCGTCGGCGATGTCGTAGGCGATCAGCCATCCCATGTCAGTCCCTCCGCAAACAGCGCCTCGGTCTCCAGATCGACCAGGCGGCGATAGAAACGCGTGAACACAGGCCGCAGACGGCGCTCGAGGCGCGGGGCGGATAGCTCCGCCAGGGTCAGCGTGGCGCCAAAGCTGCTTTCGAGCGCGGCGCCGGGCCGCGCGGCGCGCCGCGACGCCCGGCGAATCGCCCCCGCCACCAGCGGCGCTCCGGTCCAGGCGAGCGTCAGAGCGAACGGCTGCACAAGGTCGGCGCGGTCGGCGGGCGTCACGCCCAGCCATGCGCCGGGCGCGCCGAGTTCGGCGAGCCTGCGTCGCGTCCAGAGCTCGATGAAGGCGCGCAGATCGCGCGCCAGGCGCGGACCATGGCCGATCGGGCGCGCCATCCGCGCCACATTTCGCTCCCACGCCTGCCAGCCCTCCGCGATGGCGCGCGCGGGTTGTTCGTCGCCCAGCGCGCGCAAGGCGCGTGACAGCTCCGCCCGCCAGAAGTCGGCGAAGGCGTCGGGCCAGCCCCGCAACTGCGAAACGCGCTCAAGCCGCCGCGCCACGTCTTGCGCGCGGGCGCGAAACGCGGGCGACAGCGGCGCGTGGCGCGGCGGCGGCTGCGTCAGCAGCGCCGCGATCCGCCCGTCGCCGCGCACGAAAGCCACCGGCGCGCCCGCCTCGGCGGCGGCCACCAACGCCGCCGCCGTCCACGCCACCGCGCCCCGGCACAGCACCCGGTCGATCTGGCG
This sequence comes from uncultured Rhodobacterales bacterium, assembly GCA_964599185.1. GTDB lineage: Bacteria > Pseudomonadota > Alphaproteobacteria > Rhodobacterales > Rhodobacteraceae > Rubrimonas. The sequence goes on from CAZRFB010000261.1 coordinate 939, forward strand.
CAGCGGCGCAAGGCGCTGGGGAGCATCGGCGGCCTCGACGCGCAGCGCGGCCCCGTCGAGCGACACCGCGAGCGACCGGACGGCGCCGTCAAGGGCCAGCAACCGGCGACCGGCCGTCATGGCGTCGTCTCCTGCGCCATGGCCCTCACCCGCTTCGCCGCCGCCCGCGCAACGCCGCGCAGATAGCGCGAGAGCCCGGGGGCGAAATCCTCGAACGCCGCATAGAACGCGGCGCGACCCGCCTTGCCCATCAGCACGGCGCCGTCAGGCTCGGCGCGGAAGTGATCGCAGCGCAGCACCCGGCGCAGGAACAGATCCTGAGCGAAGGCGTCGATCTTGGGTCGCGCCGGTTCGACAAGGTCGAGCGCAAGGCTGTCGCGACCCGGCGCCAGCGCATGCAGCGCGCCTATGGCGGGATCAAGCCCGATCATCTGCGCCTGTCGGCCGGCCTCGAAACCCGCGAGCACATAGCCCAGTGAAAGCGTCGCGTTGACCGGATCGCGCGGCGGCCGCCGATTTCGCTCAGCGAAACCCAGCGATGGTGGAAAGAACCCGCTCAGCGCCCGGAAATAAGCGGCGGCGGCGGCGCCTTCGACGCCCCGCGTCATGTCGGCGGTAAGCGCGCCGTCCTCGCGCAGCCGGGACGCCGCAGAGAGCACCTGCGTCAGAACGCCTTCGGTGAGCGCGCGCCCGCCGGGACGGCTCTGGCCAAGCTTGCGCAAGAGCCGCGCCTGAGCGACCAGCTTGGCGGCGGCGACCTCACGCGCCAAGCGGGCCGACGCCAGCGGATTGCGGCTGAGAACAGCCTGATCGACGCGCAGGGTCGCATCCGAATGCGGCGCGCCATAGAAACGCGCCGTCGGCGACGCGCGCCGCCCGGACAGCACCAGCACGCCGACATCGCGCTCCCAGCACTGCGCCAGAAGTCCGGCGCTGAGGGTGGCCGATCCCATCACCACCAGCCGCGCGACGCCGCGCAGGGGAATGGTCTGCGGCGACGATCCGGGCGTGCGCACCTCGACTGCGCCATCGCGCCAAGCGAGAGCCGCATCACGACGGTCGATATATATTGCGTGCATTGCGGTCACCCGATCAGGAAAATCGGCGCGTCGCGCGGCGGCAGCGCTCGCCCCAAAGTGATCGAGCGGCGCCCGGCGCCGACGTGAAATACGCCAAGCTTGTCGAAGTCGGCGTCAAGCGGCGCGCACATGTCGCCGTAGAGCCTGGCGCCTTCCCGATTCAGCGCCCAGCATTCCAGCACAGATTTTTGCCCGCCCTGCGCCCACGCGGTCACGCTTTGCCGCGCACAGCGCAGACGGCGTGAGCAGAGAACATCATAGGCCGTTATGAACAAACGTGTTTTCATTGAATCACCTCTACCGTCACGCCACTGGCGACGCCGCGCGCCGCGCTCTCATGCTGCTCTGCGGCAAGGACGCGCGCATCCCCCGCCAAGCTTGGCGTTCGCGCAGGCGACGCTTCACGTCCTTGCGCCGTGCGCAGGTCCGTGCTCTCGTCAAGAAATGTTGAGCACCATTCATCTTGATCTTGATTTCGAGGCGCAGGGGACCTTCACCGCGCCCGCGTTCGCCGGGTCGATGCTGCGGGGCGCATTCGGCGCGGCGCTCAAGCGAACCGTCTGCGTGATGCGGCTTCGCGATTGTGACGGATGCCCTTTGGAGCGCGCCTGCATCTACACCACGGTTTTCGAGACGCGCCCTCCCGCAGAGGCTGGCGTGATGCGTCTCTATGAGCGCGCCCCGCAGCCGTTCATTCTGGAGGCGCCGGAGACGGACCAAACAGACGCGCCGACGCAGCGCGCGCCCGGGTCGATTCTCGCGATGTCGGTGCGCCTGTTCGGTGAGGCCGCGAGGGCGGCGCCCTTCGTGCTGCGCGCCTTTGAAGATGCTGGACAGCGGGGCTTTGGCGCCGCACGCACGCCGCATGTTCTGATCGAGGCGCGCGATGGGGCCGGAGCGACGGTCTGGCGCAAAGGCGGCGCCTTCACGCCTGTCAGGCCCAGTGCGGCGACCCCGCCGCCGCTGCCGAACCGGACGCGCTGGCGGCTGGTCACGCCGATGCGGCTCAAGCGCGACGGCAAATTGCTCACCCCCGACACGCTGACGGCGGCGGATCTCGCGATGGCCGTTGTCCGCAGGCTCGGGCTGCTGGCGACGTTTTTTGGCGACCGACCGGTCGAGATGGACTTCAAGGCGTTGAAAGCGGCCGCGCAGAACGCCCGGCTGGAGGCGCGCGCGCTGCGCTGGCGTGAGATCGTGCGGCGGTCATCGCGCCAGAATGCGACCCTTTCCATGGGTGGGATCGTCGGAGAAGCTACAGTCGATCTTGGCGGTGATGAAAGGCTGGCCGCCGCGTTGGCCTGGGCGCCGCTGATCCATGTCGGAAAGGGTGCGAGCATGGGCCTGGGGCGCGTCGCGCTGGACGCGACATGACGGCGCCTGCCGCGTGTGTCGGCGCCGACGATGCGGGGGATGCGAGGGCGCGGATTCTCCTCTGCTCGGTGGGACTTTCGCCACAGATCGTCACCGAGGCGGTCTATGCGCTGGGTGTTCAGGCGCAGCCTGCATGGAGGCCGACGCGCCTGTGCCTCCTCACCACAAGCGCGGCTGCGCCCGGCCTGGAACTGGCGGTGCTTGCGCCCGGCGCGGCGTTGGACCGGCTTGCGCTTGCCTGGCGCGCGCCGTGGGCGGCGAAGTTGCGCGAGACAGCTGTTGTCCACACGGTCGCAACGCCGAGCGGCGATCTCTCGGACGGCGTCGAATTGGCGACATTCGCGGACGCCTCGGTCGCGCTCGTGCGGGAACTGACAGTTGAGCCCAGCGCTGCGCTGCATGTCTGCCTTGCGGGCGGGCGCAAATCGGCCGCCGCCGCGATGGCGCTCGCCGTGGCGCTTTATGGCAGAAAGCAGGATCGCTTGAGTCACATTGTTGTGGATGACCCATATGCCGCGCATCCGCTGTTCTTTTTCCCGACGCCTGACGCATCGCCGCTGCTTGGTCGGGACGGGCGCATGATTGACGCGCGCAGCGCGGTCGTTCGGTTGATCGACTTGCCGTTTCCCCGGCTGCGCGCTTTTGCGCCGACCGCCGCGCGAGACTATGCGGAAGCGATCGCGGCCGCCCAGGCCTCGCTCGACCGCGTGACGCTCACCATTGGGATTGATTCAGGGCAGGCGCAATGGGACGGAAGGCCCCTGCCCCTGCCGCCAGCGCTGATGTCATGGCTCGCTGTTCTCGCCGACGATCTTGTGGGGGGTGGCGTGGGCGTAGCCCGGGTCGGCGCCTCGGCGCTATGTTTCCTGAGCGCCTATCGCCGCCTGCGTGGCGACGGCGCGGCGCTTCGGCTTTCCGGGCGCATCGCTGATCCGCTCGATGCGGAATGGGTCGAGGAAAAATGCTCCCGCCTTGTCGCGGCGGCGAACCGGATCGGCGCGAGGCCGCGTGGCGGCGCTCTTGTCGCGCGGACCGGACGGCGGGCGAATGCGCGCTATCGCCTTGCGCTCGACCCCGCTGAGGTGCTCTGGATCGGTGAGAGGCTTGCGGCATGACCGTCCGGCGCGACTTTCCCACCATTGACGAAGTCGCCATCGGCGCTCTGCTTCATGATGTCGGCAAGCTCTATCAGCGCGCCGTCGGCTCGCTTGAGACGATGCCGCAACAGGTGCGGAACCGCGCCAGCGTCGTTCTACCGGGCTGGCAGGGCAAATCGAGCCATTGGCACGCGCTCTGGACCGACGCCTTCTTCACCGAACTGGTGGACGCCAACCCGTTCCCCGACGCGCTTGACCGGCGCTGGGTGCGCGACTGCGCCGTGTTTCATCATCGCCCCCTCTCCAACGATGACCCGAACGCACGGTTCGGCGCCGTCACGCGGCTGGTCAGCGAGGCGGACCGCGTCGCCTCGGCGATGGAGCGCAAGCCCAAAGACGCCGAGCAGGATGCGGAAACCTCCGGTCTCGGGCGCCACGCCTATCGCAGGACGCAGTTGACCAGCCTGTTCGCCGCGATCGCGATCCACGAAGCCACGCCGCCCCGAGACTTGCGCCAGCCGCTGCGCGCCCTGTCGGCGGAAGCGCTGACGCCGCGCGCGGGTCCGGCGGAGGACGCAGCTCTGCCGCAGGCCTATGCCGATCTGTGGACTGCATTCGCCAAGGGCTATCGCGATGTCGCCGCCCGCGCGGGCGACGACGTGACGGCTTTTCACGAAGGGCTGCTGGCGCTGTCGGAAACGGTCATGTGGGCGATCCCCTCCTCCACGATGGATGATCCCGACGTCGGGCTGCACGATCACGCGCGCGGCGTGGCCGCAGCGGCGGCCTGTCTTTTCGCCCACCATGCCGACGCAGGCTCGCTCGCCGATGCGGCCGCCATCGAAGACCGGACGACGCCGAAGCTCAGGTTCATCGCGGGGGATCTCTCCGGCATCCAGACCGCGCTGTTCCGGCTGGCGAGCGAGGGCGCAAGCGGGCTGGCGCGTGTGCTGCGCGGGCGCTCGTTGCGTTTTCAGCTGATCGCCGAGGCGGCGGCGCGCGTGTGCCTCGCCACTTTCGGCCTGCCGCCGGCCTGTGTGCTCCAGAACGCGGGCGGGCGCTTCCTGATCCTGGCGCCGCTGACCGACGACGCGCGCCAGCGCGCCGATCTTGATCAGGCCCGTTCCGACATCGATCGCTGGATGCGGGACCAGTATCAGGGCGATCTTGCGCTGAACATCGCCATGACCGCGCCCGTCTCGTCGGGTGATCTGATCGACGCCTCGAAGTCGGGCAAGGTTTACGACGGCGTCGCGATCGCCGTGGAGGACGCAAAGCAAGCGCCGCTGCGCGGCGCGCGAGAGGCGGTGTTCGCGGGGCGCTGGGACGCCGGGCTTGGCGTCTGCGCCACCTGCGGCGTGCGCCCGGCCATGGTGGCGGGGGACGACGCCAGGCCGCGCTGCCCGGCGTGCGACGCCGAGACCCGGTTGGGGCGGCTCTATCCGCGCGCCCGTGCGGTGGTGATGGATCGCCGGATCGGCGGCGCGCGCCGACCCGCCGACCGGATTTTCGACATCGAGACCGATCTGCCCGCCACACCTGCGCCGCATGGCGGCGCGCACGGGTGGCGGTTCAGGGGCGCCGGGATTGCGGACGGCCTGCCGTTGGCCGAGCGCTTCGCAGGCGCGCATGTGCCCGTGCATGACGCGGCGACGCTGGCGAATCCGCTCCTGACGCAGGCGCGCCGCGACTCGGGCGACGATGCGGCGGCGGACGCAGGCGATGCGCTGACCTTCGCCGAGCTTGCGGCGCTGTCTTGCGAAGGCGGCAAGGGCCGCCCGATGCTGGCGGCGCTCAAGGCCGATGTGGACCGGCTGGGACAGATCTTCACGCGCGGCCTTGGCGAACGCCGTTCGCTGGCGCGCACGGCCGCGCTGTCGCG
>CAZRFB010000262.1:0-9008 GCA_964599185.1 uncultured Rhodobacterales bacterium
GTGGTCCCCTTGACGAGCGATGCCTGCGCACAAATCAAACCCGGATCATCGAAGCTCACGCCCCTCCCCGGTCAGATATGCGCTCAGCCTCGCCCCTCGATCGGAACAAAACCGCCCACATATCCCTTCGCATCTTCTATATTGTCAAAGAGCAGACCCCCAGCAGAACTTCGCGTTCCACCAAAAGACACAACCAGAAGCGCTCGCCGTTACCCAGCAGCGCCGCCGGTGAAAGGGCTTATAAGGAGATTCGCCGGGGGTGGCAACAGCGATTTCGTCGTAAAAGCGACATCGTCGAAAAGAGTTTTGCTGACGCTGCGTCACCCCCTCACAGCGCCCGGCGCGCCCGCAGCGCCGCGCTTATCGTGCCGTCGTCGAGATAATCGAGCGCGCCGCCGACCGGCACGCCCTGCGCAAGCGACGTGACCGTGACACCCAGCGGCGCCAGCGTGTCGGCGATGTAATGCGCCGTGGTCACGCCATCGACGGTGGCGTTCAGCGCCAGGATCACCTCACGCGCGCCCGCCGCCCGCTGCGCGAGGCGCGGGATGCCCAGCGCCTCCGGCCCCACCCCGTCCAACGCCGACAGCACGCCGCCCAGCACGTGATAGCGGCCCCTGAACGCGCCGCCGCGCTCCATCGCCCAGAGGTCGCCCACCTCCTCCACCACGCAGAGCATGCCCTGATCGCGGGTCGGGTCGCGGCACAGGGCGCAGATCGGCGCGGTGTCGAGATTGCCGCATTCGCGGCAGAGCTGCGCATGGGCGGCAACGTCGGCCAGGGCGGCGGCGAGCGGGCGCAGCAGCGCCTCGCGCCGCTTGACCAGCGCGAACACCGCCCGGCGGGCGGAGCGCGGCCCCAGGCCCGGCAGCCGCGCCATCAGGTCGATCAGGCGCTGGATTTCGCCGCCGTCCGCCAGATCATCCGCGCCGCCCGCCTCGCCGCTCATCGCCCGCTCCGCCAAAGGTCAGCGGCGAAGATGCGTCGCCGCAGGCTTCGCGGCAAGCGCGCTCAGTCCTCGTCATCCTCATGCAGGATGCGCTCGGCGGCGCCGTCGAGGTCGTCGTATTGCCCGGTCCTGAGGCTCCACAGGAACGCCGCCAGCCCCAGCCCCCCCAGCGCCAGCGCCGCCGGGATCAGGATCAACAGGTTGGTCATGCGGCGGCCTCCGTCAGCGGGCGACCCGCGCGCTGCGCGTCACGCGGACGCGCCGCAACCCGCAACCGCAGCGCGTTGGCCACCACCACGATCGATGAGCTCGACATCGCGATCGCGGCCACCAGAGGCGAGGCGTGGCCACTCACCGCCAGCGGCACCGCGATGCAGTTATAGCCCGCCGCGATGGCGAAGTTCTGCAAGATCACCGCGCGGGTGCGCACCGCCAGCGCCTGCGCCTGCGCCACCACGCGCAGATCCTCGCCCATGAACACCATGTCCGCCGCCGCCCGGCCGATGTCCGCCGCCGAGGCCGGCGCCATCGAGACCGTCGCCGCCGCCAGCGCGGGCGCGTCGTTGACGCCGTCGCCCACCATCAGCGCGCCGCCCATAGCCGACAGCGCCGAGACGCGCGCGATCTTGGCCTGCGGATCGGCCTGCGCGCGCCACTGCGCCACGCCCAGAAGCGCGGCCAGCGCCGCCACCGGGCCGGGGCGGTCGCCCGACAGCACTTCTACCGACAGACCCGCGCCCTGCAGCGCCGCCACCGTCTCCGCCGCGCCGGGGCGCGGCGCGTCGTCGAACAGGAAGGCGACCGGGGGATCCTCGCCCAGCCGCAGCCACACCGCGCTCGCCTCACGCGCTGCGCCGTCGTCGGCGGCGCCCGCCCAGGCGGCGCCGCCGAGGCGGGCGCGCCGTCCGCCGATCATTCCCTCCACGCCAAGGCCGGGATGCTCGGCCACGTCCTGCGCCGACGCCGCCCGCACCCCCGCGCCGCGCGCCCAGACCGCCAGCGCCTGCGACAGCGGGTGGCGGCTGACGCCCGCCAGCGCGGCGGCGGCGGCCAGCGCCTGCGGCGACGCCTGCGGCGCGCGCAGCCGGGGCCGCCCGGCGGTCAGCGTGCCGGTCTTGTCGAACACCACATGGCGCACCCGCGCCAGCCGCTCCAGCGCGGCGCCGTCCTTCAGCATCACCCCCAGCCGGAACAGCGCGCCTGCGGCGGTCGCCTGCGCCATCGGCGCCGCGAGGCCCAGCGCGCAGGGGCAGGTGATGATCAGCACCGCGATCGCGATGAAGCCGGCCTCGCGCGCGTCCAGCCCCAGCCACATCCAGCCCAGAAACGTCGCCAGCGCCGCCAGATGCACCACCGGCGCATAGATCGTCGCCGCCTGATCGGCCAGCCGCGCCACGCGCGACTTCGCCGATTCCGCCTCCGCCATCAGCGCGGCGATCTCGCCCAGCGACGACGCCTGCCCCACGGCGGTCGCGCGCAGCGTCAGCGGGCCGGAGAGGTTGAGCGCCCCGGCGTGCACCGTCGCGCCGGGGCCGGTCGCCTGCGGCGCGCTCTCGCCGGTCAGGTGGCTGACGTCGAGATCGCTGGCGCCGCTCTCCACCACGCCGTCCACCGCCAGCCGCTCTCCCGCCGCCACCAGCACCCGCGCGCCCGGGGCGATGTCCTCCAGCGGCGCCCATGCGGGGCCGTCGGCGCCGATCACCATCGCGCCCTTGGGTTGCAGCCGCATCAGCCCCGCCGCCGCCGAGCGCGCCCGCGCCCGCATCAGCCGGTCGAGATAGCGGCCGACCAGCAGCAGAAACAGCAGCATGGCGCAGGCGTCGAAAAACGCCTCCGGCCCGCCGCGCATGGTCTCGCTCAGCGACAGCGCGGCGGCGAGGATCACCGCCAGCGAGATCGGCGCGTCCATGTTCAGCCGCCCGGCGCGCAGGCCCGCCAGCGCCGAGACAAAGAACGGGCGGCCCGCATAAAGCACCACCGGCAGCACGATCATCGCCGAGATCCAGTGCATCAGGTCGCGCGTCGCCGCCTCCGCCCCCGACCAGACCGAGACCGACAGCAGCATCACGTTCATCGCCGCAAAGCCCGCGACGCCCATGCGGGTCAGCAGGTCGCGCGCCTCCGCCGCCTCCGCCGCCTCTGTCGCGGCGGCGTCGTCGGCGGGGTGGACCGCGTAGCCCAGCGCCTCCACCGCCGCCGCAAGGTCGGCGGCTTTGGCGCGCGCGGGATCATAGGTCAGCGCGAGGCGCTTCGCGGTGAGGTTGGCGCGCGCCGACAGCACGCCGGGCGCGCGGCGCAGGCCCCGCTCCAGCGTCGAGACGCAGGCGCCGCAGTGCATGGCCGGGGCGATGAACTGCACCAGACGCTCGCCGGGGCGCAGATCGCGCGCGGCGTGCTCGAAGGCCCCCGCCCGCGCCGCAGCCCCGGCCCGCGCCGCGCCGCCGTCGCGCGTGGCGATGTCGAGCGCGGCGCCGGTGGGGCAGCAGTCCATCAGCGCGCCTCCACCATCAGCGGCAGGCTGGCGGCGTAGCGCGCGCCCGCGCCCTCGACCGCGAAGGCGATGCGCCACTGGCCCGGCGGCAGCGGCTCGGCGGCGGCGTAGTCGCCGGGGCGGACTTCGCGCAGCGTCAGGTCGCGGTCGAAATGGATGTCGAGCGGGCGCAGCGCGCGCGCCGTCACCCGCAGCCCCGCCAGCGGCGCGCCGTCGCGGTCGCGCAGCGACAGCACCGGCATGGCCCCCGGCGCGGCGACCGTCGTGCGCCAGCCGCGCGCGGCCTGCGCGTCGGTGCGCGCCTTCTCGGCGTTGAAGTCCTGACTGGCGACAAAGCCGCTCTCCACCACCACGCCGCGATAGTTGGTGAGCGCGAACCAAGCCATCAGGCCGTTGGCGGTGAAGATCACCGCAAAGAACGCGACGATGGTCATGAGGAACCGCCGCCCGGTGAACGGGCGGCCGCCGGGGCGATAGTCGGTGCCGCTCTTGCGCGGTCTGGTCGCCGCGGCGCCCTTCATCGGTCCGGCCCGTGGAACACCGTCTCGACCGCGTCGCTCTCGCCGGGGGCGCCGTCGGCGCGGATCTCGGCGATGCGGAAGGTGAACTCCCGCCGCTCCTCGCCCACCGGCGCGGTGACGAACACGCGCACGCTGCGCACCATGTCGGGGTTGACCTCCAGCATCGCCTCCCGCGCCGGGGGCGCGTCGTCGCCCGCGATGGTCAGCGTGGCGTCCTCCAGCCCCTCAAGCGTGAGCAGGAAGCTGCGTGGCTGCGCCACCATGTTGAGCAGCTTGACGGTGTAGCCGTTGCGCACTTCGCCGCCCGAGAGCTGGGTGAACAGCGGGTTGCGGTCATGCAGCACGTTGAGGTCCAGCCGCTCGCGCCCCGTGACCATCGCCAGCATGATCAGCCCGACGCCCGCCCAAACCGCCGTATAGACCAGCGTTCGGAGGCGCAGGATGCGCCGCCAGACCGGCACGCCCTGCGGGTTTCCCGCCTTGGCGTGCTCGTAGTCCTTGAAAGTGGAGTAGCCGACCAGGCTTTTCGGCAGGTCGAGCTTCTCCATCACGCTGTCGCAGGCGTCGATGCACAGGCCGCAGGTGATGCACTCAAGCTGCTGGCCGTTGCGGATGTCGATACCCATCGGGCAGACCGCGACGCAGGCGTTGCAGTCCACGCAGTCGCCCACCGGCGCGCCCTCGGCGATGGCGCGCTTGCGGTGGCGGGATCGCGGCTCACCGCGCCAGTCGTTGTAGGTGACGGTCAGCGAGTTCTCGTCCAGCATCGCGCCCTGAATGCGCGGCCACGGGCACATGTAGATGCACACCTGCTCACGCATCAGCCCGGCCAGCGAATAGGTGGTGAAGGTCAGCACCGCGATGGTGACATAGGCGACGGCGGGCGCGGTTCCGGTCACCAGCTGGCCCAGCAGCGTCGGCGCGTCCTGGAAATAGAACACCCAGGCGCCGCCGGTGGCGATCGCGATCAGCAGCCAGATGCCGTGCTTGGCGACGCGCTTGCGGATCTTGGACGCGGTCCAGCCCTCGGCGTGCAGGCGCACCTGCGCGTTGCGGTCACCGTCGATGCGCCGCTCGACCCACATGAAAAGGTCGGTCCAGATCGTCTGCGGACAGAAATAGCCGCACCACGCGCGGCCCACGGCGGAGGTGATCAGGAACAGCCCCACCCCGGCCATGATCAGCAGGCCGGCGATGTAATAGAATTCCTGCGGCCAGATCTCGATGAAGAAGAAATAGAACCGCCGGTGCGCCAGATCGATCAGCACCGCCTGATCGGGCGCATAGGGCCCGCGATCCCAGCGAATCCAGGGCGTGACGTAATAGACGACCAGCGCCAGCGTCAGAATCCGCCACTTGAAGCGGCGGTAGGCGCCGGTGATCACCTTGGGAAAGATCGGCTCGCGCGCCTTGTAGAGGCGCTGCTCCTCGATCACGATGCCTTCGGGGGCCTTGGGCGCCTCGATGTTCATGGGTCGCTTCCGTTCGCTGCCGCGTGCGCGCGTCATGCCGCGCCCCGCCTCGCGCCGTCAGGGTGATACCCGCCTTGAACGGCGTCAGTGAGCGGCATGTAGCGCGCCGACCCGCCCGCGTCACGGGGACGAACCGTCGCGCGCGGCGCTCAGGCGCCGAAACCGCGCCATTGCGGCGCCGACCAGCCGCGCAGGATCGCGCCCGCGCGGATCGCGAAGGTCGCCGCCGCGCAGGCGCCCGCCGCCGCCCAGCGGCCGCCGTCGGTGACGTCATAGACCACAAGATTGACCGCCGCGCCGCCCAGCGCCGCCAGCGCATAGACCTCGCGGTGCAAAATCATCGGCGGCGCGCCGCACAGCACGTCGCGGATCATGCCGCCGAAACTGGCGGTGATCACCCCCATCGCGATCATGATGGTCCAGTCCGCGCCCTCGGCCCGCGCCGCCGCCACCCCCAGCGGCGTCGCCACCGCAAGGCCCATGGCGTCGATCCAGCGCAACGGCTTCTCGCGCCGCTCGATCACCTGGCCGAAGACGAACACCACCGCCGTCGCGGCCATCGCGGCGGCCAGCCAGCGCCCGTCCGCCAACCAGAACACCGCGCGGTCGAGCAGCACGTCGCGCAGGGTGCCGCCGCCGACGCCGGTCACCACGGCCGCGACGAACATGCCGAACACGTCCAGCCCCTTGCGCCCGGCCAGCAGTGCGCCCGACAGCGCGAACACGAACACCGCGACCAGATCGAGCGCCGCGACAAGGCTCATGCGCGCGCCCGCGACGGCTTGAACGGCGCCATGCCCGCCCGCGCCAGTTCGTCGGCGCGTTCGTTCTCCGGGTGGCCGGCGTGGCCCTTGACCCATTCCCACGTCACCGTGTGCCGCTGCGCGGCGGCGTCGAGGCGGCGCCAGAGATCCTCGTTCTTGACCGGCTTCTTGTCGGCGGTGCGCCAGCCGTTGCGCTTCCAGCCGTGGATCCAGCCGGTCAGCCCGCCCTTCACATAGGCGGAGTCGGTGACGATGGTGATCGCGGCGGCGCGCTCCAGCGCCTCCAGCGCCGCGATCGCCGCCATCAGCTCCATGCGGTTGTTGGTGGTCAGCCGCTCACCGCCGCTGAGTTCGCGCTCACGGCTCACCACGCCGCCCTCGCGCGCCTGCAGCAGCGCGCCCCAGCCGCCGGGGCCGGGGTTGCCCGAGCAGGCGCCGTCGGTGAAGGCGTAAAGCCTCGGCCCGGTCACGCCGCGCTCTCGCGGAACACGCGCGGGACCTTGAATTCGACCGACTCCACCGCTGTCTCGACCGTCTCGACCGTCAGCGCATGGCGGGCGCGGAAGGCGGCGATCACCTCGTCCACCAGCACCTCCGGCGCGCTCGCCCCCGCCGTCAGGCCCACCGCGCGCGCGCCCTGCAGCGCGCGCCAGTCGATGTCCGTCGCGCGCTGCACCAGTTGCGCATAGGCGCATCCCGCCGCGCGCCCCACCTCGACCAGCCGCTGCGAATTCGACGAATTCGGCGCGCCGATCACCAGCAGCGCGTCGATTCTGGGCGCCATCGCCTTCACCGCCGCCTGCCGGTTGGTGGTGGCGTAGCAGATGTCCTCCTTGTGCGGCGCGACGATCACGGGAAAGCGCGCGACCAGCGCCGCGACGATCTCGGCCGTGTCGTCCACCGAAAGCGTGGTCTGGGTGATGTAGGCGAGCCTTTCGGGGTCGCGCGGCGCAAGGCGCGCCACGTCGGCCACGGTCTCGACCAGCAACACCTCGCCGTCGGGCAACTGGCCCATGGCGCCCACCGTCTCCGGGTGGCCCTTGTGGCCGATCATCACCAGTTGCAGGCCCGCCTCATGGTGGCGGGCGGCCTCGAAATGCACCTTGGTCACCAGCGGACAGGTCGCGTCCACCGCCAGCATCCGCCGCCGCGCGGCCTCCGCCTGCACCGATTTCGCGACGCCATGGGCGGAAAAGATCACCGGGCGGTCGTCGGGGCAGTCGTCCAGCTCCTCGACAAACACCGCGCCCTTGGCCCGCAGGCCGTCCACCACATAACGGTTGTGCACGATCTCGTGGCGCACATAGACCGGCGCGCCCCATTTCTCCAGCGCCAGCTCCACGATGCGGATCGCGCGGTCAACCCCGGCGCAAAAGCCGCGCGGCGCGGCGAGGTAGAGCGTGAGAGGGGGAAGGGTCATGCGGGCGCTCCCGTTGCGGCTGCGCCCTTGATAGCGGCGCGCGCGCGCGCCGTCACCCCGTCAGCGCATCCATATGCCGTCGCACGGCGGCGAAAACCGCGTCGAACATCTCCGGCGTCAGCCGCCGCGTATTGGTGTTGTAGCGCGAGCAATGATAGCTGGAAAACAGCGTCAGCGCACCCACCCGCGCCTCGGCGCCATGGGCGAACGGCGCCTGCGCAGGCCTCGCCCCCAGCGCGCGCAGCACGCTGTCATGGGCGATCCGGCCCAGCGCGACCACCGCGCGCAGGCGCGGCGTGGCCGCGATGCGGGCGGCGAGAAAACTCCGGCACGCGGCGATCTCCGCCCCGGTCGGCTTGTTGAGCGGCGGGACGCAGCGCACCGCGTTTGTCACCAGACAATCCGTCAGCCGCAAGCCGTCGTCGGGGCGCGCGGCGAAGGCGCCGTTGGCGAAGCCGTGGCGGTGCAGCGTGGCGTAGAGCAGATCGCCCGCGAAATCGCCGGTGAACGGGCGCCCGGTGCGGTTGGCGCCGCGCACGCCCGGCGCCAGCCCCACCACCAGGAGCCGCGCCGCCGGGTCGCCGAACGACGGGACGGCGCCATTGAACCAGTCCGGCTCGGCCGCCGCCGTCGCGTCGCGATAGGCCGCAAGCCGCGGGCACAGCCGACAGTCGCGCGGCGCCTCGGGAAGCGTCGCGGGCGGCGTCGCAGGCGCCGGCGCCACGCCCGGCCTCACGCCGCGTCGATGTCCTCGCTGATGTCGCCGTCCTCACGGCGCACCGGGCGCGGCGGGCGGCCGATCACGTCGCGCAGCTCGTCCAGCTCGATGAAGTTGTCGGCCTGGCGGCGCAGGTCGTCGGCGATCATCGGCGGCTGCGAGCGGATGGTGGACACCACCGACACCCGCACCCCCTTGCGCTGCACGCCCTCGACCAGCGGGCGGAAATCGCCGTCGCCGGAGAACAGCACCATGTGGTCGATCTTGTCGGCCATCTCCATCGCCTGCACCGCAAGCTCGATGTCCATGTTGCCCTTGATCTTGCGGCGGCCCATCGAATCGGTGAACTCCTTGGCCGGCTTGGTGATCATGGTGAAGCCGTTGTAGTCAAGCCAGTCCACCAGCGGCCGGATCGGCGAATACTCCTGCTCATCGAGCAGCGCGGTGTAATAGAACGCCCGGACCAGCTTGCCACGCCGCACGAACTCCGAGCGCAACAGCTTGTAGTCGATGTCGAAACCAAGGGCGCGGGCGGCGGCGTAAAGGTTCGAGCCGTCGATGAAAAGCGCCAAACGTTCGTCGCGATAGAACATGTCGTCTCCAATTCTGCGCTGTGCGGACACCATGCGCCGCCAATGCGACAGCACTGTGATATCTCTCACCGGCGCCGCCG
>CAZRFB010000263.1:0-1906 GCA_964599185.1 uncultured Rhodobacterales bacterium
CAGCGCGGTCACGCGGCTGGCCCCCGGCTGCGTGACCACCGCGCAGGGGCGCCTGCGCGCCGAGCACGTCATCCTGGCCTGCAACGGCTATCTCGACGGGCTGGAGCGCGGCGTCGCCGCCCGCGTCATGCCGATCAACAATTTCATCGTCGCCACCGAACCTTTGGGCGCGCGCCTGCCCCTGGCGGGCGGCGAGTGCGTGGCGGACAGCAAGTTCGTGCTCAACTACTACCGCCCCACCCCCGACGGGCGGCTGCTGTTCGGCGGCGGAGAGACCTACGGCAGCCGCTTTCCGCGCGACATCTCTGCGCTGGTGCGCAAGCCGCTGGCGCAGGTGTTTCCGCAGCTAGCGGGCGTGCGGATCGACCACGCCTGGGGCGGCACGCTGGCGATCACCCGCAACCGCGCGCCGCTGTTTCAAAAGGTGGACGCGCGCACATGGTCGGTCGGCGGCTGGTCCGGCGCCGGGGTCCACATGGCGACCATGGGCGGCGCGATCGCGGCCGAGGCCGTGCGCGGGACGCTGGATCGCTGGGACGCGCTCGCCCGCGCCGCCGCGCCGCCGTTTCCCGGCGGCGACCGCTTGCGCCCCGCGCTGCTGGCGCTGGCGATGACCTGGTATGCGCTGCGCGACCGGCTCTAGCGTCAGAGGCTGAGCTGATAGCTCTCGGGCGCAAACCGGAACCCCGCGCCCAGCGGCTCGACATAGCCCACCGCCGGGTTGGGCATGTGATAGCCGATGAACGGGATGCGGTCCGCCGCGATCATGCCGAACAGCGCCTTGCGCGTGGCCGCCGCGCCCTCCTTGTCCATGTCGAAGCGCACGTGCCAGTCGGGGCGCTGGAGCGAGACGACGTAGTGGTTCGCCGCGTCGGCGGTGATCATCAGCCGCCGCCCCGCGCTCTCGACGTGATAGGCGAGCTGACCCGGCGTATGGCCGAATGCCGCCACCGCCTCGACGCCCGGCGCCACCGCGCCGCCCGGCTCAAGGAAGCTCATCTTCTCCGCCAGCGGCGCGACGTTGGCGGCGATCAGCGCCGCCAGCCGCTCGGGCGGGGTTTTCGAGAAGAAATCGAACTCCTTCGCGCCGGTGACATAGCGCGCGTTGGGAAAGGCGGGGGCGCCGTTCTCCATCAGCCCGCCGATGTGGTCGGGGTGCATGTGGGTGATCACCACCACGTCGATCTGCCCCGGCGCGATTCCCGCCTGCGCCAGCGCGCCAGACAGCGCGCCTGCGTCCGGCCTGCGGCCCGCGCCGTTGCCGGCGTCGAACAGGATCAGCTCGGCCCCAGTGTTGACCAGCGTCACGGTGAAGCTGATGGTCATGCGGTCGGCGGGCAGCAGGTTGGCCTGCGCCAGCGCCGCGACATCCTCGGCGAACTGGTCCTCACCAAAGATCGGATACGGACCGTCGAGCGCGACGGCGCCGTCGAGCAGCGTGGTGACCTCGAAATCGCCGAGGCGGAAGCGGCGATATGCGGTGCGCGCCGGGCCCTGCAAGGGCGCGGCGGCGAAGCCGGGCGCGGCGGCGAGCAGGGTGGCGGAGGCGGCGGCCCCCAGCAGCCTGCGGCGGGTGAGCGGCGTGGCGATCATCGGGTTTCTCCTCTGGTCGTTTTCCTCGCGCTATTATGGCTCCCGGCGCCGCCCCGTCACCCCCGCATCGCGCGGCGACACTGGCGCCGGGCGCGCAACAAAGCCCGCGCCGGACGCCCGCTGAAAAGCATGGTTGGTTTTCCCGCCGCCCCCCTGTATGGAGCGCGCAAGCCCTCATGCCCCGAAAGCAACACCTTATGAACCTGCGCAACATCGCCATCATCGCCCACGTTGACCACGGCAAGACGACGCTGGTCGATGAACTGCTCAAGCAGTCGGGCGCTTTCCGCGCCAATCAGTCGGTGGCCGAGCG
>CAZRFB010000264.1:0-2725 GCA_964599185.1 uncultured Rhodobacterales bacterium
GCCAGCAGCGCCACCAGCACCATGCCGAAGAAGATGCCCGATTGCTGCTTGGCCGCCAGCGTCGTGCTTTCGCCCACGGTCATGCCGAACACATGGCCCGCGAACGGCTCAAGGATCAGATCCTGCGCGCTGAACGCCAGCATCGAGACGAAAACGAAGATCGTGAAGCGCCGCGCGGCGGGCTCCGCCAGCGTCTCGCGCAGCACCGTGGCGAAGGGCGCCTGCGCGGTCTCGCCCTCAGCCCGGGCGCCGCGCTCCACGCCCCAGACGCCCAGACCGGTCAGCGTCAGCGCCACGAGCGCGACCCCCGCTGTGACCGCGATCAGCCGCGCGGGCGTGTAGGGGTCGAGCAGCGCGCCCGCGCTCGCCGCCGTCACCGCCAGCCCGAAGATCATCATCAGCCAGACGATGGTCGCCGCCGCCGCGCGCCGCTCCGGCGCCACCCGCACCGCCAGCAGCGCCAAAAGCGCCGTGCCCGCCGCGCCGACGCCGCCGCCGATCAGCAAGAACGCGACCACCGCCAGCGCCACGCCGCCCGCCAGCGTCAGCGGCATCAGCGCGGTGGCGCAGGCCGCCAGCACGCCGCCAGACGTCAGCGCGACGATGCCGCCGACGATCCACGGCGTGCGCCGACCACGATCCGAGCCATAGCCCCAGCGCGGCCGCAGCATCCCCATCGCATAGTGCAGCCCGACCAGCGCGCCGGGCAGCATCGCGGGCAGCGCCAGCTCCACCACCATCACCCGGTTCAGCGTCGAAGTGGTCAGCACCACGATCAACCCCAGCGCCATCTGCACCAGGCCCAGGCGAAAAATTCCCAGCCAGCTCAGCGGTTTCATCGTCTCACGTCCTCAGTGTCAGGTGCAGCGCGCAGGCCGCCGTCAACATGCCCAGCACATAGAGCAGCACGCCGAACCCCGCGAACCACACCGCGCGCCCCTTCGGGTCGGCCAGCAGACGCGGGACCATCGCCCCCTGCCCCGCCAGCAGCGCCGCCACGATCAGCGCGTTCCACGGCCAGCCCCAGACGACCAGCAGCGCCACAACCACCGCCTGCGGAACCAGCATCGCGACCACCGCCACCCGCGCCGCGCGATCAAACCCCAGCCGCGCGGGCAGCGAGCCGAGGCCGAAGGCGCGGTCGCCCTCCACCGACTTGAAGTCGTTCAGCGTCATGATGCCGTGCGCGCCAAGGCCATAGAGCAGCGCGACAGTCACGATCCGCCAGTCGGGAAACGCCGCCGACAGGATCGCGGCGCCGGTGAACCACGGCAGCGTCTCATAGGCCAGCCCGCAGACGCCGGCGCTGATCCAGCCGTTGCGCTTGAGCCGTATCGGCTCGGCGCTGTAGGCCCAGGCGGCGGCGACGCCGACCACGGTGGCCCAGAACGCCCATGTCCCCAGCGACCAGCCGACCAGCAGCGAAAGCGCGGTCCAGAGCAGCGCGATCCACAGGCCCCAGCGCCCCGGAACGCGGCCCGAGGGGATCGGGCGGCCCGGCTCGTTGATCGCGTCCACATGCCGGTCGCACCAGTCGTTGGCCGCCTGGCTCATGCCGCAGACCAGCGGCCCGGCCAGCGCCACGCCCAGCACGATCACGCCCCAGTTCCCCGCGAAACCGGCGCCCGACGACACCACGCCGCAGAAGAACGCCCACATCGGCGGAAACCAGGTGATCGGCTTGAGCAACTCCAGCACCGCGCCCGGCGAGGGGCGCGACGCGGGGCGGGCGGATCGGGCGAGGGTGTCACTGACGCTCATACTGTCAATTAAACATGACAACCGGCGTTCTGAAAAGCGGATTCGGCGCGACGCTTTGGCCCCGGTTGAAGCGCCGCGCCGCGCCATATATCGTGTCGCCATGGTGAGCGACGACGACATGCTGTGGGCGGAGTTCTTTGCGGGCGGCGGCATGGCGCGCGCGGGGCTTGGGGAAGGCTGGGCCTGCGCGCTGGCCAATGACATCGACCCCGCCAAGGCGCGCGCCTATGCCGCCAACTGGGGCGCCGACCATCTCACCTTGGGCGACGTGGCGGCGCTGTCGCCCGAGGCGCTGCCGCGCCCGCTGGCGCTCGCCTGGGCGTCGTCGCCGTGCCAAAACCTCAGCCTCGCGGGCGGGCGCGGCGGCCTGAGCGGCGCACGCTCCGCCGCGTTCTGGCCGTGGTGGCGGCTGATGCGCGCGCTGGGCGCGGCGGGCCGGGCGCCGCGGGTGATCGCGTTC
This sequence comes from uncultured Rhodobacterales bacterium, assembly GCA_964599185.1. Taxonomy (GTDB): domain Bacteria; phylum Pseudomonadota; class Alphaproteobacteria; order Rhodobacterales; family Rhodobacteraceae; genus Rubrimonas. The sequence continues at coordinate 2,222 of CAZRFB010000264.1, forward strand.
GAGAATGTCGCAGGGCTGCTCAGCTCCGGCGGCGGCGCCGATTTCACCGCCGTCGCGCAAAGCTTCGCCGAGGGCGGCTATCGCTTCGGCGCGCTGGTGATCGACGCCGCGCGCTTTGTGCCGCAGAGCCGCCCGCGCCTGTTCATGGTGGCGCTGCACGACAGCGCAGGGTTCGAGCTTCTGACCCGGCCCGACCCCGATCCGGCCTGGACGCCGCCCGCGCTGATCGCGGCGCAGGCGCGCCTGCCCGAGGCGCTGAAGGCGCGCTGGCGCTGGTGGCGGCTGCCCGCGCCGCCGCTGCGCAACCTGTGGCTGGCCGACATCCTGGAGGCCGACGCCGCCGTGCGCTGGTTCGATGCGCGCCGCACCGCCGCGCTGCTGGCGCTGATGGCGCCCGCGCACCGCGCGCGCGTCGCCGCCGTCCAGCGCCAGACGCAGGCGCAGGGCGGGCGGCGGGTGGCGACGGTGTATCGCCGCACCCGCCCCGACGGCGCGGGCGGACGG